>OMUH01000045.1 GCA_900314195.1 uncultured Prevotella sp. | reverse complement strand
AGGGCCTGCACTTTAAGACGTGGTTATAGCAGTGCCACGCTTTTCGTTTAACTAACCTATAGGCTACTGATGGATTAACTTTTTGATATGGGAATATTCGATTTTTTTAACAATAAAAAGAAAGAGAAAGCACGACAAGACCAATTGCGTCTTCAAGAAGAAGAAGAAAAGCGTCGTGCAGAAGAACAACGACGATTGGCAGAGCGTCGTAAGCAAGAAGAGCAACAAAGGCGTGAAGAATCGTTCTTGTCTAATTTCGAATTTGATTCTACCTGTCATCAGCGTTATGAAAACGGTCAACCTGTAAGAGGATTACAAGTCTGTCCGAGATATATAAAAATCAAAAAGAACATCAATGGATGTTCTGGGTATCAGCTTACACCTGGAGATGGGTATATCTTGACTGCAATAAATGGAGATACAGGACAACCACAGTTTGCCCCCAAACCAATGCGTGTAGTAAAATTCTCAAATACCGAGATTTTGCTTAAGGGATATTGTGTCTCTGCGCAAACACCTTTTGGATGGCAAGAGATAGATTTGTCGGATTATGGCTTTTCCATAATTTGGCAGAATGGCATAATTCAAAAATGCATTCTACATATGTATGATAGAAATGTTGATTTGGAATACCAAAGAACAAGCCAATCAACAGCTTTGTTCTCTAAAGATGAACTGAAGTCGATAATTGCTATTCTTTCCGACATTAGTTATATCTTTTTGAAATCAGACCGTTTAGTTGGAGGCAGAAACGAGAAAATGAAAAGTATACTATTCTCATACGCAGGTGTATTTGGCTACTATTATGAGGAAGAATACGCTTATGGTAAAGTTTCTGATATAACCGATAATAATATTGCCTCTCATTATGTTTTGGTTAAATTAAGCATATCTGATGATTCTCACAGACGAAACGTTGTTCGGGATTTAGCTGATAATTGGTCTGATGTTTTACAGGTTATATTCAATTTGGAACTTGAAGACAACGAAGCAGGTAATAGATTGAAAAAGATGGAAAGCAATATACATACAGTGACCAAGGCTATAGAGAAGCTTTCTGGTAAAAGCTGCAAGAAGCCTTCCAATCCTCTTAAAGTACACCCAAAGAAAGTCTCATACAATCCATTCAATATTACAGAAGACTTGAAACTTGCTGAAGGACGGGTAATTCCAGACATCACAGATATCTTTGCCAGAGAGCTTGTTCCTATGCTTGCGTCTAACCAACATTCATCAGATGAGTCAAGAGATATTGTTGCGAACTATGCTTTGAGTATGATAAAGTCATATTATGACAATGCAGGTTTTGTTCCTATGTTAATTGTAGATCAAATTACAGGACAGGTTAACCAAGTCGCAGAAATGGTGGAACATATATCATATGCTCCACAAAAAAATCTAAAAGAATATATCTTAAGTAAAATATACAGATAGAATTTATGGCAACATGGACTAAACAAAGACTTCCAAGAGAGAATGGGGAACTTGTAGATATGCAAGTTCCTATTCTTGTTTCTGCAAGTAGAAGCACGGACATACCTGCTTTCTATGCAGATTGGTTCTTTTACCGTCTTGATAAAGCTGGCTATTCTGCATGGACAAACCCTTTTAATGGGGTGAAAAGTTATGTGTCTTACAAGGACACACGGTTTATTGTGTTTTGGTCGAAGAATCCTAAGCCTTTGTTGCATTATCTGCCTATCCTGAAACAACGTGAAATAGGATGCTATATCCAATACTCATTGAATGATTATGAGGAAGAAGGGTTGGAAAAGAATGTTCCTCCTCTAAAACAACGTATAGAAACATTCAAACAACTTACCAATGCTCTTGGTAAGGGGCATGTGATTTGGCGTTTTGACCCTTTAGTTCTCACCGATAACATTCATATCGGTAAGTTGCTTGATAAAGTTGAAAATATCGGTAACCAACTACTGGGATATACAGAGAAACTTGTTTTTAGTTTTGCTGATATACTTTCCTATCGCAAGGTACAAGCCAATCTTCAAAAAGCCAATATAAATTATACAGATTGGCAAGAAGATCAAATGCGAGAGTTCGCTCGTCGATTATCTGTGCTTAATCAAAAATGGGGATATGAACTGGCAACATGTGGAGAGAAAATAGACCTGACAGAGTTTGGAATTAAAAAGAATCATTGTGTTGACGATGAACTTATCATTAAGTTAGCCTATGATGACAAAAAATTAATGGATTATCTAAAAGTCAAATTCTATTCCATGCCACAAAAAAGCCTATTTGGAGACTCTGAGCCTTTACCAGATGGGGCCATTATACTTCCTAATGGTATGTACGCACTTCATGGAGACAATAAGGACAAAGGTCAACGTACATTTTGCGGTTGTATAAAAAGCAAGGATATAGGTGAATACAATACTTGTGTGCATGGTTGCGAATATTGCTATGCAAATGCAAGTAAACAAGCTGCCGCAATGAATTATAAAAGTCATAAAAATAACCTTTGGAGTGAAACAATTACAGGAAAATAATAGGACATGAAAGTTAGAAAATTTTGGCGGATATTAAACCCATGTGAAATGCCCAAATGGAACATTCCTACTTGTATTAATGGGGATATTACTTCGGATTCAAACTATTATTTTGAATACGATGATGGAAGTATCGTATTAAAAGAAAGTCTTCCATTCCTATGTGACAATGCTGGTGATTTCACGAATGATGGGGAGAACATATTTTGGGATTTCTCATTGGAACCATATTGTCCTGTTTTGTTTAGTGGCCTTTGGGGATTTGTAAATAATGAGTTTGAAGTAATCTGTAGTGCACAGTTTGATAAAATTGGATTTGAAATAGATATTCAATGTGGAGCTTGTTATAGACCTCCTATATTCTTACATCAAACAATTTGGGAGAACAATCGGCTACATGTCGTTTACAAGGGACAGGACACGTATATAAATAGAAAATTTGAAATTGACGACTATTATAGGCAAATATGTTCTTTAAAAAATCTCACAATTGATGATGTCATATCCATTTCACGAAATTTTGTTCCCGTTAGTTTTCTAAATCGGGCTTGGGAATATAGAGACAATCTTGGAAGGACTCTTGAACATGGCACGGCAGTGTTAGAAACAGAAGAGCTGTGTTGTGCTTACATGTCTGCATATGGTTCAATGCATTATCATAAACTGATGCGTGCTTTGGATGAAAACGAGTTTCCTTATTCTGATTTAGCTGGCGGTATTGAAATCTATGATTGGGGATGTGGTCAGGGTATAGGAACAATGGCTGTAATCGAGAAGTTCCGTC
>OMUH01000023.1 GCA_900314195.1 uncultured Prevotella sp. | reverse complement strand
ACTGAGTTCCAGAGGAGTCGCTTCCACTCAAAAATATGAATTAATAGAACCTCCCTATATTTAATATGATGCAAATTTACAAAGTTCTTTTGGAAATGCTGTAACTAAGCGCATGAATTTTTAAGGCTTCTGTTTAGCCCGCATCTGCACGTGGACATTGGCCTGCTAAAGCAACTTGCGGACAAACGCGCTCTGCACGCTGACAATTTCTTACTGAAAAAATGTGTAGTTTATTTGTCACATTTTACTATACGAATATTCTATATGAATAAAAATTTGATAAATCCGGGTAATTTATTTGCTGAATAAACATTTTCTGATGAAAAACAAGAGAGACGGAATGGTTACAAACTTCTTTGTAAAATTTATTCTAAGGAAATTAAAGAATATTAACTAAAAATCGGTCTCAAAAAAAATATTGCCATTCATTGAAAAAATGTCTTATTTGTATAAATAATGCATAAAAATATAAGAAAACCTCAGTTTTGTTGTTTAGCTTACGTAAAGCAATGAGATAATTTTCTGTTGCTGTGAGATAATTTTCCAAAGCATTGCTTTATGGGTCGTAAACCACTGCTTTATTTTTCTGTTTTTATTACATTATAGGCCTGTTTTTCTGCTTTATTTTTGTAATATAATTACAATCCATTGATATTCAGTATTTTCTAAATCACGCGAGAAGACCGTTCTACACGGCCAACTGTAGGGCTGTGCGTTTTTCTGCATGTTTTGAAAATCGAACTGTAAGAAAATTTCGGAAAGTATTTTTTTTCTGGGCAGCGTACAATAGTGTCACTATCTGAAGAGTAATCATTGCAACTGTTCTGCAAAGACGATAAGTTCTTGTCTGAATAAGGCTGATATTCATTTAGTATAAAGGGAGGGATAAGTATAAAGGAAGATAGTGCGCACAGTCCTTCAATAGTACATTTCGTGATAATCAGATTTTATGATATAACTACACATTAAATGTTTGAGAAACTTTTTTAATATTATTTAGTTAGTCATTTTCGCTATTGAAGCAATAATTCATTACTTTTGCGTTTGCTTTCAAGATGCGGTGCATGTTGCCGCATTGCGATTAAAAATAATTACATATTGGAATAAAATATAACGAAAAATAATAACTATGTCAGAATCAATTGATATCCGTGAGTTAAATGCGAGGATAGAGGAACAAAGTAAGTTCGTTACTGATATTACAAACGGCATGAACCATGTTATCGTCGGTCAGCGTCATCTTATAGACAGCTTGCTGACGGGTTTGCTTAGCGACGGCCATATTCTTCTTGAAGGTGTGCCTGGTCTGGCTAAGACACTGGCCATCAAGACCCTTTCACAGCTGATTGATGCAAAGTTCAGCCGTATACAGTTCACGCCGGACCTGCTGCCGGCCGATGTAGTCGGAACAATGATATACAGTCAGAAAGATGAGAACTTTCAGGTGAAGAAAGGTCCGGTGTTTGCCAATTTCGTGCTGGCAGATGAGATAAACCGTGCGCCGGCAAAGGTGCAGAGCGCGTTGCTCGAAGCCATGCAGGAGCATGAGGTTACCATCGGCGACACTACATTCAAGCTGCCGAGCCCGTTCCTCGTAATGGCTACACAGAACCCGATAGAGCAGGAGGGTACCTATCAGTTGCCGGAGGCACAGATGGACCGTTTCCTGCTGAAGGTCATTATTGATTATCCTACACCTGAGGAGGAAAAGCATATTATGAGCGCAAACCTGAGCAAGGAAGGCATGCCTAAGGTGTCGCCGGTGACTACGGCAGAAGCCATTCTTGAGGCCCGTCAGGTTGTTGATGATGTTTACATTGATGAGAAGATACAGCAGTATATTGTTGATATAGTCTTTGCCACACGTTATCCGGACCGTTACGGACTGGCCGACTTGAAGCCGATGATTACCTACGGCGGCAGTCCGCGTGCCAGCATCTCGCTTGCCAAGGCTGCAAGAAGTTATGCTTTTATCAATCATCGCGGCTATGTAGTTCCGGAAGATGTCCGTGCAGTGTGTCATGACGTGCTTCGCCACCGCATAGGACTGAGCTACGAGGCAGAGGCTGCTGACCTGTCAGCAGAGGAAATCGTCAGTAAGATTGTCAACAAGATAGAAGTGCCATAAAAAGCAGTGGGCAAGAAAAAACAGTGCTCCGGCATTTTCTCTGACAATTATTTTGTGCATAAGACAAATATCATGGAATCGACAGACATATTGAAAAAAGTAAGGAAGATAGAAATAAAAACGCGCGGACTGAGCCGTAATATCTTCGCCGGCCAGTGGCATTCAGCCTTCAAGGGCCGCGGAATGGTGTTCTCTGAAGTCAGGGAATATCAGTTTGGCGACGACGTGCGTGATATAGACTGGAATGTAACGGCACGTTTCCATCGTCCTTACGTCAAGGTGTTTGAAGAAGAACGTGAGCTGACGGTTATGCTGCTTGTTGATGTGAGCGGCTCACTGGAATTCGGCACCGTCGGGCAGTCTAAGCGTGATATGGCCACGGAGATAGCGGCCACGCTTGCTTTCAGTGCTATACAGAATAATGATAAGATAGGTGTTATTTTCTTCTCTGACCATATAGAAAAATATATACCGCCAAAGAAAGGCCGCAAGCATATCCTGCTCATCATACGTGAGATGCTCGACTTTCATCCTCAGAGCCGCCGCACGGATATCGCCGAGGCTGTCAACTATCTGACACGTGCGCAGAAACGCCGCTGTACGGCTTTCGTAATCAGTGACTTCTATGAGCCGGGCATGCTGTCGCCGAAGGCTCTTGACGGCGGCAGCGAGAACAAGCTGCTGCATGCGTTTCGTGTTGCCAACCAGAAACATGACATGGTGGCAATACAGGTTTACGACCCGCGCGCAAAGACGCTTCCTGACGTCGGACTGCTGAAGGTGTCTGACACAGAGACAGGTCATGAGACATATATAGACACGTCGAGCCGACGCTTCAGGGAAGCTCATACGCGGTCATGGCTGACACGGGAGAACAATCTTAAAACAGTGTTCACACGAAGTAAAGTTGATTATACAAGCATATCAACGGCTGACGACTATGTGAAGGCACTTATCAGACTGTTCAGACAGAGGGCTTGACATACAATAATGTTGTTGCGTAAATCTGTTTTGTTTATTTATAAAATGAAGAAAATATCTGTAGAATGCGGTTCTTTTATCAATGCGTAGAGTTTAGTATTGAAAGCCTGACAGAAAGAATGATAAGAAACACCAAATATTTATTTCTGCTGGCGGCATTGCTTGTTGCCAATATCTTGCCCGTTAAGGCTCAGGTGCAGGTTGTGGAGCATCTTGATTCGCTTAGCATCCTTATAGGCGAGCAGGCTCATCTGACGCTTACCGTAAACGTGCCGGCAGGAGTGTCTGCCGAGCTGCCGACTTTCAAGCCTTCACAGAACATTACGCCTGGTGTTGAGGTGGTAGAGTGGAGTGATATGCCCGAGACGAAGACATCTGACGGCATGTCGCAGTTGAAGCGTGTGTATGTGCTGACGTCGTTCGATGAAAAAGTATATGCCATTCCTGCCTTAAAGGTAAAAGCCGGCGGAAAAGAATATTCCGGGCAGCCGTGCGCTATGAAGGTGCTGACAGTGCCTGTCGACACTGTTCATCCGGAAAAGTTCTATCCGCCGAAGGATGTCCAGGACAATCCATTCAAGCTTTCAGAATGGATATTGCCATTATGCATGAGTCTGCTGCTGCTCTTGTGCATCGCAGTACTTGTGTTTCTTATTGTCAGACTTCGTCAGGGCAAGCCGGTTATCGTGCGCACACAGGTGGTGATAAAGGTGCCGGCCCATGAGCGTGCTCTCGGAGAGATCCAGCAGATAAAGAAAAGCCATGAGACGTCATCAGCCGACCAGAAAGAGTATTATACCCGGCTGACAGACACGTTGAGGAAATACATTGAGCAGAGGTTCGGGTTTAATGCAATGGAGATGACGAGCTCACAGATTATAGAGCAGCTGCAGAGCCGTGGCTCCGATGATATGATAGCCGAACTCCGTGAGTTGTTCATGACGGCCGACCTTGTTAAGTTTGCCAAATATGAGACTTTGATAAACGAAAACGACCGCAACCTTGTTAATGCAGTCCGCTTTATAGATAAGACAAAGACAAATGAAGTGACGCATCCGGAACGCGTTACGCCGGTGCTTGACGCTGATGACAAGCATCGCCGGCAGGTCAGGATAAACACCAAGATAGCAGTGTGGTGTGCGGCTGTTGTTGCCGTGCTCATCTTTGCTTATGTTGTCTGGATGCTGGTTGATTTGCTTATGTAAGAATGACGGTCTTTGCCTGTTTAGACCGGTGTATAAAAAATTAGAAAATGGAATTTGAAGACAAAGCATATTTACTTCTTCTGTTGTTGCTGATACCGTATGTGATATGGTATTTTCTTTATCGCAGGAAGAATGAGCCGACGCTCCGCATGAGCGATACGCAGGCCTACAGGTATGCTCCCAAGACATTGCGAATGCGGCTGGTGCATCTGCCCATGCTGCTGAGGTGTATTGCTTATGCGCTTGTTGTCATTGCCATGGCCCGTCCGCAGACCTCCTCGTCGTGGGACAACCGCAATGTGGAAGGAATAGACATAATGCTTACCATGGACGTGTCGACAAGTATGCTGGCAGAGGATCTGAAGCCCAGCAGAATAGAGGCTGCTAAGGATGTGGCCGCAGATTTCATCACGGCGCGTCCGAATGACAATATCGGGTTGACCATATTTGCCGGCGAGGCATTCACGCAGTGCCCGATGACACTTGACCATGCCTCACTGCTTACCCTTTTAAAGGATGTGCGCACCGACATTGCCGCACGCGGACTCATACAAGACGGTACGGCCATCGGAATGGGACTTGCTAGCTCTGTGAGCCGCCTGAAAGATTCGAAGGCCAAGAGCAAGGTGGTTATTCTGCTTACTGACGGCACAAACAACATGGGTGACATATCGCCCATGACGGCTGCGGAGATTGCACGCTCGTTTGACATACGTGTCTATACCATCGGCGTCGGAACAAATGCGAAGGTCGCCCCTTATCCAATGATGGTGGCTGGAACGAGGCAGTATGTCAACATGCCGGTAGAGATAGATTCCCGCACACTCACTGATATAGCCCAGACCACGGGAGGCTCTTTCTACAGGGCTACAAATGCGGGGCAGCTGAAGAAAATTTATCATGACATTGACCAGATGGAGAAAACACGTATGAGTGTACGTCACTTCGCCCGTCATTATGAGGCCTATCAGCCGTGGCTGTGGGCAGCATTCCTTGTGCTTCTCGCAGAGGTGCTGCTGCGGCTTACATGGTTGCGGCGGATGCCTTAGCAATGTTTTTTGATTATACATTATAAAAATTATACATTATATAATATGTCATCATATTATGATATGACTTGCAACTGTTGCAAATTTTATTATTCGTGTAAGAAATAAAAGAAATTAGATAGACATGTTCAGATTTGAAAATCCAGAATATCTGTGGCTTCTGTTGGTGATACCGTTCTTGCTGTTGCTTAGGCTGTGGGGATGGCGGCGCAACAAAAAGCGTTTCCGCAGTTTCGGCGATCCTGCTCTGGTGCGCCGTCTCGTGCCCGATGCATCATCGTGGCGGCCGCAGGTGAAGTTCGGCTTATTGTTGCTGGCTGTCGCGCTGATGGTTGTTGCACTGGCAAGACCACAGGCAGGGAGTAAGGTCTCACATGAAAAACGCAACGGTATAGAGACGATTATCTGTATGGATATATCTAATTCCATGCTTAGCCAGGATGTAGAGCCGTCGAGGTTGGAGAAGAGCAAGATGCTCGTAGAGAATCTTGTTGACAATTTCACCAATGACAAGATTGGACTTGTGGTTTTTGCCGGTGAGTCTTACGTGCAGCTTCCGATAACGTCTGATTATGTAAGTGCAAAGATGTTTCTTCAAAACATCTCTCCGTCGCTGATTCAGTCGCAAGGCACCGATATAGCCGGCGCTATCAATCTCGCAATGCGCAGTTTCACGCAGGACACGCATTCCGGAAAGGCCGTTATCGTCATCACCGACGGTGAAGACCATGAGGGCGGAGCCGTTGAGGCCGCCAAGGCTGCTCATGAAAAAGGTGCCAATGTGTTTATACTGGGTATCGGACAGTCAAAGGGCTCGCCGATACCTCTCGGCGATGGCTCGTATATGCGCGACCGGCAGGGGAACGTCGTGATGACAAGGCTCAATGAGGATATGTGCCGTCAGGTTGCACAGGCCGGTCAGGGACGTTATATTCATGTTGATAACACCAGTGATGCACAGCAGCAGCTCAATGACGGTTTGGCAAAGCTGCAGAAGGGTGAGACTGACAGCGTCATCTATTCAGCTTACGATGAGCAATTCCAAGCTTTTCTGCTGATAGTAATAGCGTTGCTTATTATCGAGGCTTTAATGTCGGAGACTGACAACAAGCTCTTTGCAAGATTTCACATATTCCGCCGTTTGCCGGTTGTGCTGCTGGCTCTGGCTGGTATGTTCTTTGCGCCGTCGTCTGCTTTTGCGCAAAACGACCGTTCGCTTATCAGAAGCGGAAACAGGGAGTTCCGGCATCGTCAGTTCAAAAAGGCTGATGTAGACTATCGCAAGGCTATGGCAAAAAACAACAACAATGCACAGGCTGTATATAATCTTGGATGCGCGCTTCTGATGCAACAGAAAGATTCATTGGCACTGAAGGCCTTTCAGCAGTCGGGACGTATGGAGACCAATCATCTGCGTGCATCGCGCAGCTGGCATAATGCTGGGTTTATTCTGCAAAATCACAGGCAGTATGCTGCTGCCATTGATGCTTATAAACAAGCGTTGCGTCTGAATCCGTCTGACGATAAGACACGGTATAATCTTGCGCTTTGCAAGAAGCTGCTGAAGAACCAGCCGCAGAACAATCAAAATAAAAACAAGCAAAACAAAAAGAAAAATAAGAAACAACAGCAAAATCAACAGCAGAACAAGAACAATAATAACAAAAATGATAAGGACAAGCAGCAAAGACAGCAGCAGAAAATGAGCCGCGAGAATGCTGAACAGCTTTTGCAGGCTGCCGAACAACAAGAGCAGTCAACGAAGCAGCGCATCAGCAAGTCAATGTCGGCACCGAGCCGCAGGCAGTTTGAGCAAAACTGGTAAGCGCGCTGACTGTTTTTTGTACATATTTTAGAAAGAATACTTTTATTGAGCTTTAAATATTGAGCTTTAAATATTGAGCTCTGAAATGTTGTTTGTTTCCAATATTTGCTTGGATAATAATAAAGTGTTGACAGTATAATGACAAAAATAAGACATATCATCATTGTCTTGTCACTGCTCTTATTTTGGCAGTCGGCAATTTTGGCACAGACAATCCGTGTGTCGGCACCGTCGCATGTAGCTGGCGGTGAGAACTTCCGTGTGGCATATACGGTTAATACACAGGATGTTGATGAATTCCGTGCCGGTACGTTTCCTTCCGGGCTTGAAGTGCTTGCAGGACCGTACACATCGTCTCAGTCGAGCTTCCAGATGGTCAACGGACACACGAGTTCTTCATCTTCGATAACATATACTTATACCGTTTTTGCTGAGCGTAGCGGCACATATAACATTCCGGCTGCTCATGCACGCATTGGTGGACGACGTGTTGCGTCGCGTCCGGTCCGCATTACCGTAAGCGGAAATGCACAGACATCACAGCAGGGGTCGCGGGCACGTATGCATCAGAATGACGGTGCCGCTCAGCCGCAGATGAGAGCGGCCGGACAGCCTATTCGCGGGAACGACTTGTTCATTCGTGTGTCGGCAAACAAGAAGCGTGTGCACGAGCAGGAACCGGTGCTGCTCACTTATACTGTGTATACAAGAGTTGACTTGACGCAGCTTGAAGGAAAAATGCCTGACCTGAACGGATTTCACACGCAGGAGGTGAAACTGCCTCAGCAGAAAGTGTTCAGAACAGAAGTGGTCAATGGCGTGGCATACAAGACTGTCACATGGAGCCAGTATGTCATGTATCCGCAGATGACAGGCAAACTGACAATACCGCCTTTGAAATTCAATGGTATCGTTGTTGAGGAGAACAGGTCTGTTGATCCCTTCGAGGCATTCTTTAACGGTGGCTCAGGATATGTGGAGGTTAAGCGCACGATAACGGCACCTGGAGTAACCATTCAGGTTGACCCGCTGCCTGCAAGGCCGGCAGGTTTCTCTGGCGGAGTGGGGCGTTTCAACATTTCCTCGTCGCTGAACAAGCAAACTGTTCATGCCGGCGACCCTGTCACGCTGAGGGTTGTCGTCGGCGGCACCGGCAATCTCAAGCTTATAAAACAGCCTGTTCCGACATTCCCTAAGGATTTTGATAAATATGATCCAAAGATAACAGATAAGACAAAGCTGACATCGGCAGGTGTTGAAGGTAACATGATTTATGATTTCATGGTTGTACCAAGGCATGAAGGCACGTTTGTTATCCCGCCAGTCAAGCTTATCTATTATGACGTAAATGCCAATGCTTATAAAACAATATCAACAAAGCCTCTGAAGCTTTCTGTCAGCAAGGGCGATGGCTCGTCGAGCTCTGATGCCGATTATTCATCTATGTCGGACATCAGACCGATAAAGAATGGCGACTTTACGGTTTCAGAGCGTGGCGGCAGCTTTTATGGCAGCGCGGCTTATTGGATTTTGCTCGTGCTGACTGTAGCAGCGTTCGCTGTTCTGCTTGTTGTGTTCAGGAACAAGGCAATGGAAAACGCCAATGTCAAGCTTTCTCGCTCAAACCGTGCTAACAAGGTGGCTTCAAAACGCCTGAAGAAAGCTGCACGGCTGATGTTGTCAGGACGGCAGTCAGAATTTTATGATGAAGTGTTAAGAGCTCTATGGGGATATGCCGGCGACAAATTGTCAATGCCGGTAGAGAGTCTGTCGAAAGAGAATATAAGCAATAACCTGTCTTCTCATGGCATAGACGCCAAGACCATAAGTAAATTTATCGAGGCTCTTGACGAATGTGAGTATGAGCGTTATGCGCCTGGTGATGCAAAGGGTAATATGAACAAAACATTTGAGTCGGCCATGACAGCAATCATGGAGATTGAGAATACGCTTATGCGGCTGCGTCGTGAAAAAAAGAAAATGAAGTCTGATGGCCAGCGTACGATTGTCATCCTGCTTTTTGTACTATTGAGCATTCCTGCTTTTTCCGTAACGAAACAACAGGCAGATGCAGAATATGCCAACCAGCGCTATCAGCAGGCAATTGCTGATTATAATCTGTTGTTAAAAAAAGGACAATCAGCAGAGATTTACTATAATCTCGGCAATGCATATTATCGGACGGATAATATAGCAAGGGCCATTCTTTGCTACGAGCGTGCGTTGCGTCTGAAGCCCGGCGACAGAGACATCAGATATAATCTTCGTTTTGTGCGCTCAAAGACCATTGACAATATTACTCCGGCACAGACCATGTTCTTTGTTACATGGTATAACTCTGTTGTCAACATGACGACGGCCGGGACATGGGCTGCGTGGAGTCTGGTGGCCGTAATAGTAGCTCTGGCATTCTTCCTTTTATATTTGTTTTCAAAGAAGCTGTCTGTCCGTAAGGTCGGTTTCTTCGGGTTCATTGCTTCGTTTGCGCTGTTTCTGCTGCTGACACTTTTTGCATGGCAGCAGCATAGCTGGGCTTGTAATCCTGACGGCGCCGTGGTCATGAAGTCGTCATTGCCGGTGAAGGAGATACCGTCGGCAGGAAGCAAGGATGTGTTTGTCATTCATGAGGGTACGCATGTCGACATTACTGACAAGACGATGCAGTCGTGGAGACAAATAAAACTGCAGGACGGCCGCCAGGGCTGGGTGTCAACGAATGGCATAGAACAAATATGAACAGAAACAGATAAATTCGTTCCGGCAGGCAATGGCTCAGCCACTGACTGCCGGAAATAATACATATATGTGATAATGGATTTACAAGCATTGGAAGCCGTTGACAGGCAACTGTTGATGATGCTTAATGGCAGTGAGTCGCCTCTGCTTGATCAGATGGTGCTTAATTTTACCAACGGACTTACATGGGCGGCACTTTACATAACTCTTTTCTACGTTGTCATAAAAAATAATGAGACGATGTCGCAGATTGGCCTAGCCATAGGCGGAGTAGTACTTGCGCTGTTGCTTTCAGGAGGTATAGACGATGGCATAGTGAAACCGCTTGTGGCGCGTCCGCGGCCATGTGTTGATCCGCTGATAGAATATTCAGTAAATGTCGTTCATGGCTACCGTTTGCCGGGGTATGGCTTCTTCTCGGCTCATGCTGCCAATACAATGGCGCTTGCAGTTTTTATAAGTCTGCTTCTAAGGTCGCGTCTGGTAACATCGGCATTTCTGTTATGGTCGCTGCTTAATGGGCTGTCGCGCATTTATCTTGGCGTTCACTATCCCGGTGATGTGCTTTGCGGCTTTGTATGGGGGGCTTTGGCCGGCATTGTGGCTTATTTGGTTTACTTCCGCTTGTACAGCCGCATGTCGCCAAAGATTAAATACATATCGTCACAATATACTTCTGCCGGATATGATTATGCTGATATACACATGCTGATGGCTGTCATGGTGCTGACACTTTGCTATGTAATTATAAAGGCTGTAATCTGTGTGGTGTAAAGAATGGGATAAAACATAGCTCATTTGAAATCTTTTAAATGAGAAGGAATTAACTTTAAACTTTACGGGAAAAAATAACGAGAAAAAAATAAATGATTTTTGTTTATGGATACAAAGCATATAAAGATAAGTGATTATAACTATCCGCTTCCTGATGAGCGAATAGCAAAATATCCGCTTGCAGAGCGTGATCACAGCAAGCTGCTTGTCTATCGTCATGGTGAGGTGAGCGAGGATATATTCTATAATATACCGTCACTGCTGCCTGAGAATGCGCTTATGGTGTTTAATAATACGCGTGTGATACGTGCACGTCTTCACTTCCACAAAGATACCGGCGCGCTTATTGAGGTATTCTTGATGGAGCCGGCTATGCCGGCTGATTATGAGCAAATCTTTCAAACAACTGGTCATTGCTCATGGCTGTGCATGATAGGCAATCTGAAGAAGTGGAAAGAAGGTTCCCTGTCACGTATGCTGACCGTGAACGGACGTGATGTGGAACTGTCTGCAACGCTGAGGCGCAGCAGTGAGCTGACACCTGCCCAGCAGGCGATGACTGCGCACAGCGGCGGAACAAACTATTGGGTTGACTTCGATTGGAACTCAGATGATTCTTTTTCAGATATTCTTATCGCCGCAGGAGAACTGCCTATCCCGCCTTATCTGAACAGGGAGACGGAGAAGAGTGACTTAACCACTTATCAGACTGTTTACAGCAAGATTAAGGGAAGTGTTGCTGCTCCGACGGCCGGACTGCATTTTACCGACAGAGTGCTCGCTGATATTGACAAAGCCGGCATAGAGCGTGACGAGGTGACGCTGCATGTCGGTGCGGGCACATTCAAGCCTGTCAAGAGTGAGGAGATAGAAGGCCATCAGATGCATTCTGAGTATATAATTGTGCATAGGCATACTCTGGAAAGATTGCTCAGACATGACTGCAAATGCATAGCCGTAGGCACAACATCAGTGCGTACGCTTGAAAGTCTATATTATATAGGTGCATATATCTTCAAGCATCCGGATGCGCAGGAAGAAGACCTGCATGTCGGGCAGTGGGTGCCATACGATGACGGGCATGACGGCAAGCTTGTTGATGACATATCACCGCGTCAGTCCGTTGAAGCAATCTTGAACTGGCTTGACGTGAATGGCCTTGAGGCATTGCATACGTCAACGCAGATAATTATAGCTCCGGGATATGAGTATAAGTTTGTTAAAACACTTATAACTAATTTCCATCAGCCGCAGTCAACATTGTTGCTGCTTGTCAGTGCTTTTCTGCACGGTGACTGGCGAAAGGTTTATGATTATGCGCTCGCTCACGACTTCCGCTTCCTGAGTTACGGTGACAGCTGTCTGCTGATGCCTTAATGAGGGCTGATGTTTGATCTTTCTCAGCCGCTGCAGCAGGAAGAAGACAACAGAAAGCGGCTTCATAAGTATTTATCAAGTAAAAAACAGAAAAATGAAAATAGGAGATAAAGTAAGGTTTCTCTCTGAGACCGGCGGAGGAGTAGTAGCCGGTTTTAAGGGAAAAGATGTTGTTCTTGTAGAAGACGAAGATGGTTTTCAGATTCCCACGCCCGTAAGTGATGTCGTTGTAATAACAACAGAAGACTACAGCATGAAGCGGATGGTGGGCAGCGGTAAGCAAAATGCTGGCCAGGAGCAGAATGCGAAAAACGGCATGGAAGAAGAGGAACGCAGCTCTGTACGTTCTGTAAAATCACTTCTTGGCGATACTGGTTCTTTTGAGGAGGCTGACGATGATCCGTCTGACCGCCCGATAACTTATCACAAGAAACAGGAACTGAAACAACTCGGCAACAAGCTTACAGTAAGCATTGCTTTCGTACCGGGTGATATAACAAAACTTGACAGTACACCGTTTGACGCTTATATAGTAAATGAGTCAGGTTATAATATCCATTACCTTATTGCCGCGCGTGAGGAACAGGCCTGGCGTTTTGTTGCACAGGGCAATCTGTCGCCCGACAGCCAGAAACTTATAACTACCGTTCCTCATGACAGTCTGAATGCGCTTGATGTCGTGGCTGTGCAGCTGTCGGCATGGAAGGAAGAAGGCCTGTTCCTGCTGAAACCGGCTGTTGATGCCCGTCTGCGCATTGACCCGCTGAGGTTAATGAAGACTGGAGCTTATGCGGAGTCACCCCGCTTCCAGACATCTGTACTGTCTTATAGTATTGTGAAGGACGATGTTGTGGCGCGTCCTGTTGTCGTTGACCGCGACAACTTGAAGGCTGATATGTATCACAAGGACAGTGTCAAGGTGACAAAAAAAGAAAATCATGAGACCAAGCGTGACGATGGTACCATTGTTGTCGATTTGCATGCTGACGAGCTCCTTGACACTACAGAGGGAATGGATGCCGCCGACATCCTGCAGTATCAAATGGATACGTTCAATCGGATAATGAAAGAAAACATAAAAAACTCCGGACAGAAAATAATCTTTATACATGGCAAGGGTGCTGGCGTGCTTCATGCTGCAATCATTCATGAACTTGGCTATCGCTACAAGCATTGCCGTTGGCAGGATGCCAGTTTCCAGCAGTATGGCTATGGAGCTACTCAGGTAACCATACGTTGACTGTTTAACAGGCATAGTTTTTATTTTTTGAACTTATAATCACAGGTTTCTCTATGAATTATGGATTCGTGAAAGTGGCGGCAGCCGTGCCGTCTGTTAAGGTCGGTGATGTAGAGTATAACACAAGACAAATATCAAAAATGATAGCTCAGGCCGATGATGCCGGTGTCAGCCTGCTTGTTTTTCCGGAGCTGTCAGTGACAGGGTATACATGCCAGGATTTATTCCGTCAGCAGTTGCTTGTTGAGAATGCAGAAACCGCGCTCATGCTGCTGCTTCAAGAAGTACGCAAGCTTGATGTGGTCAGCGTCATCGGCGTCCCGGTATCGGTAGGCGGAGTGCTGGTTAACTGCGCAGCCGTTGTTCAGAAAGGCCGCATACTGTCACTTGTACCAAAGACTTATCTGCCCAATTACGGAGAGTTCTATGAGAAACGCTGGTTTGCGTCAGCGGCAGACATAACAACAGCAACATTGCGCTATGCCGGACACAAAGTTACTGTCAGTCCGGAGCCTCAGCTGTTTACCCTTTCAGACGGTACCGTGTTCGGAGTAGAGCTGTGTGAAGATGTTTGGTCTCCTGCGCCGCCGAGCACCAGTCTGTCACTGCTTGGTGCCGACATTATAGTTAATCTCTCGGCAACAGACGAACTCATAGGCAAGCATGACTATCTGTGCTCGTTGCTTTCCCAGCAGAGCGCCCGTACGCTGTCGGCCTATGTCTATGCGTCAAGCGGTTATGGTGAGAGCTCGCAGGATGCAGTTTATTCCGGCAATGCCATGGTGTATGAAAACGGCACATGCCTTGCCAAAGGCAAACGCTTTCAGCTGACGCCACAGCTTGTCACGGCACAGGTTGACGTGGACAGACTGCGCCAGGAGAGACGCAACAATACTACTTTTGCCACAGCGGCAAGAGCACTGCATGAAGTCATGAAGGCTCAGAACGTTTCTGTGTTAAGATATGACTGTCAGCCGGCAGACAATGAGCATACGTTTGTGCTTGAAAGAACCGTCAACAGGCATCCTTTCATACCGTCAAGCGGTGATATGCAGGCGGCATGTGATGAAATCCTCAACATTCAGGTCATGGGACTTGCCCGCAGGGTTGACCATACTCATTCCCGGCATCTTGTGATTGGTATCAGTGGCGGACTTGACTCTACGCTTGCCCTGCTTGTTGCCGTGAAGGCTTTTGACGCATTAAGTTTGCAGCGCTCCGGTGTTATAGGTGTTACCATGCCAGGGTTCGGCACCACATCGCGAACGTATAATAACGCAATAGGACTTATGAAGGCACTCGGCGTAACGATAAAAGAGATAAGCATTGCCGATGCCGTTAAGCAGCATTTCAGCGATATCGGCCACAATCCGGAAATAAAGGACGTTACTTACGAGAACAGTCAGGCACGTGAGCGCACGCAGATACTGATGGACCTGGCTAATGAAGTAGGCGGATTAGTTGTCGGCACCGGTGATCTCAGTGAACTTGCTCTTGGCTGGGCCACTTACAACGGCGATCACATGTCTATGTACGGCGTCAACAGCGGCGTGCCGAAGACGCTGATTCAGTTTCTTGTCAGGCATGTGGCTGAACAGCTCGGTGGCGAGGGCGGACGCATCTTGCAGGACATCATTTCAACGCCCATTTCGCCGGAGCTGATACCGGCTGATGAAAACGGAAACATAAAACAGAAGACGGAAGACCTTGTAGGACCATACGAGCTGCACGACTTCTTTCTTTATTATTTCCTGCGCTTCGGTTTCAGTCCGTCAAAAATATTTGTTCTTGCGAAAAAAGCTTTTCTTGACAACGGAGAGCAAGCTGATACAGCTGATGATGGTGCAGCAGATAATCAGAAACGAACGGTCAAGGGTGCCGAGCTCGGCGGAACGTATGATGAGGCAACAATAAAGAAGTGGCTGAAGGTGTTTGTGCGTCGTTTCTTTGGACAGCAGTTCAAACGCTCATGTCTGCCTGACGGTCCAAAGGTCGGCAGCGTAAGCCTCAGTCCGCGTGCTGACTGGCGAATGCCGAGCGATGCCGAAGCTCATATATGGCTTATGGAGGTTGATGCGCTATAGAAAAAAATATATTGCCCGCAATTCAATAGAACAAAAAAACTGCTGCAAAGAGTTAGAACTATGACTTTTTTGCGGCATTTTTTTTATCCTCCTGCCCGCCGTAGACGTAATATACTGGAATATGCAAAGAATATTCTAAAAAATCATGGGCAATTCATGATTATTTATGTTAAAACGTATATTCTGAAAACTTTTATTGCATTTAATGCGGAGCTTGGCATATTTGATTTGAGCTATTTGCATTCTTCATATCATGACTGCTATTCTATTGCCACTATGGTTACGTCGTCGAAGTCTCGAAGGTAATCCAGCAATCTATCCTTGTGCTCACGCCGTTTCATCTTTACTTCCATCTGAACCTCATAAAAGTTGTCATGTGAAGTGTGCTTGTTATTCATCTCGTACGATACGACATCTTCAACAAGTTCCTTGACTGCCTTCACAGCTCTGTCGGCATCTTCACGTGTCGTAGAAGTGAATGCTACCTGTACGTTTGTCAATCCGCCAAGGTGCGGCACAAACTGGCTGATAACCTCAAGGCCGAGCAGCATTATGGCCGTTGTTATGACAGCCATGAAAAACAGGCCTGTGCCGCAGGCCATGCCTATTGCGGCAGTGACCCAAAGACCGGCTGCTGTAGTAAGGCCGCGTATCACGTTCTTCTGAAACACTATCAGGCCTGCTCCGAGAAAACCAATGCCAGACACGATTTGAGCAGCAACACGCGAGGTGTCTTTTACGCCGTCAACAAAACCATAAATGGAAATTAATGTAAACAAAGCGGAGCCGACAGCAACTAGAAAATGCGTACGGAATCCTGCGTCTTTTGCGCGGTAGTCGCGTTCAAGTCCTATGATGCCACCAAGGGCCATGGCTGTTAATAGCCGGATTGTTATGTCAAAAAAGTCGCAGTTCATAGTTTTTTTATTATGTGTTGAAAGATTAAGGAATTTTTCTTTCTGTCAGTCATCCCATTGCTTGTCCTTATAGCCAATGGTAAGACGTTTCAAGTCATAGTAACTGCCATTGTAGACATTAAAGTCCACATAACCTTTTACGCCAGGCAGACGTCCGGCGTCGGTGTGCTGCCAGAATTTCCAATCACCTTTATATTCTATTTTCGGAACATAGTAATGTGCTATCCAGTAAGGATAGGCATTGAATACAGGCGTGGAAAGATATTTGTCCTTGAATTTATAATATGTGTATATTATAGGTTTCACGTGGTATTTGTCTTCAACGATATGCAGCCATAGCAGCACCTCACGCTGGAACTGTTCCGTGGTCATGCCTTCCGGCTTATGCTCAACATCAAGCACCGGCGGTAAATCTCCGTCAGTGAGGTGTACATTATTCAGAAAGAAATAAGCCTGCTGCCGTGCCGTGCTTTTTGTGCTGTAAAAATGATATGCTCCACGAATGAAGCCATATTCACGCGCTTTGTAGAAATTCTCCGTGAACATTGCATCCTTGCGCGTTGAGCCTTCGGTTGACTTTACCATCACAAATCTGACCGGACAGCCGTCTATCATGGCGTTCTGGAGGTCTTCCCAGTCTATGACGCCCTGGTAATGTGATATGTCTATGCCATGAATTTCATAACCTTCCGGATACCGTGAATCTCCGTACATGGCACGCCATCTGAATCCGGTCGGACTGACAAAGAAATAGTAGAAAGCAATGACATATACTGCCAAGGCAGCAATGCCGCCTGCCCACAATTTCCATTTAGGCAAATAAAATATGCCATAAGCAGGGCTCACACTCTTCGTGTTTTTGCGGCCCTTGGGTTTAGCCTGGCGGCTGTGTCGTTTTTTAAGGCTTTTCATTATTGGCTTGCGGGTGTGGCTTTTTAGTTTTTATCCGGGTTAAACAATACCTTTTTGCAATGCAAAAATAAGAAAAAACAGTAAAAGTATAGTTATTAAAAAAGGAAAAAAAGAATTCTGTCATCTGAAAAATAATAAATTTTTGCCTTGGCAGACAAAGAAAACATAAAAAAAGCGATTTTCATTTGTTGGTTAATAAAAAAAAAATTATCTTTGACACTAACAAAAGTCATATTAACGCAAGATTCTATATTAACTAAAGAATAAGAACTAAAGAACTATGAGTAACAAAAGAAGTTTGAAAAAGCAGATCAACTATATTTGCAGTGATCTTTTTGCAGAGTGCGTTGCAGCGTCTCTCTATGGTAACAGTAATGTAAGTGATGAGGACAAGGATGCCATGCTTTCGGGCATCATGCTTACACACAGTGATTTTATCAGCCGCATATCACATCCTGAGCCAGGTATGCAGCAAAAGAAATACTTTAAGAAGCTTATTTCCGATTTCAATAAGCGGGTTGACGAATATGTTGATCAGATAGCCAATCTGTAAAACTGGTTGTCTTTTATATTTTTGCTTATATTTTCAGAATTATGTCTTGCTGCAAATAAATCATTGCAGTTGTTTTAATCCTTTGCGGCAGTTCAGTTTATTTAAAAGCAAAGCATGGGGCTGTTGAAGTGCAGTTTATGTTTTTTGCAATATTCTTTTAGCCGATAAATCGTAAGACAAGACATATTTCTTTAGCCAATATATAAAATGTCAAATAACATATTCAGTAAGATTCTCTATGGCCGCATGGGGTGGAGAAAAAAAGTAGATCAGCTTTTCCCGGAAAAATATATCATCTGCCTTGCGCCGCATACCAGTAACTGGGATTTTATCATCGGTCAGTTGTTTATGAGGGCAGAGGGCGTGAAAATTAATTTTCTGATGAAGAAGGAATGGTTCTTTTGGCCGCTTGGGCCTTTTTTCAGGCACATAGGCGGCATTCCTGTCTACCGGCAAAAGCATACACACATGACGGATGCCCTTGCCCAAGCGGCGCGCAAAGCCACACGTTTTGCGCTTTGCGTGACGCCGGAGGGCACTCGCAGTCTTAACCCTGAATGGAAGAAGGGCTTTTATTACATAGCTCTTGAGGCCAATATTCCTATTCTTCTTTTCGGTATTGACTATGAGAAAAAACTTATCGTCTGCACAAAAACTGTTGTGCCCAATGGCGATATTGATACTCAGATGCACGATATAAAGCTTTATTACAAAGACTTCAAGGGCCGGCATCCGGAGAACTTCACCATAGGTGATGTGTGAATTGTTTGTTATGCACCATTTGAATTTTTCTTTTCTGTCATCATTGAATCATTTAATGCTGTTGCCGTTAGTTTCTGTGGCTACAGCATTTTTACCCGTTGCCTCTAAAGCACAGTCACGACAAACAGATTTAGAGCCAGCAGCTTATAACAGTGGCTCAACCCGTGCATGGGGTAATACTGATTATCACTGTGCGCCATGGACGCGCAACATCTCACGTGCCATGATACCGTCACGCGGACTTGAGGGCAGGCATATCGTTATATGGCCGTCACACGGACGCTATTATGACTCAGGACGCAACCGCTGGATGTGGCAGCGTCCGAACCTCTTTCTTACAAACGAGGACCTTTTCACCCAGACCATTGTCATACCATTTCTCATTCCTATGCTTGAGAACAGTGGTGCTGTGGTTTTCACTCCCCGTGAGCGTGATTGGCAAACAAACGAGATAATCGTAGACAATGACAACGATTTGTATGCGGCAGCACAGCCCATCGACAGCTCAAAAGTTTCAATGCGCCTTGCCCTTACCGTAAGTGACGGTTACAGAGAGCAGGGCTCATGGCAGCGCTGCCTGTCGCCGGGGTTCAAAGCGCCGCTTTATGCTCTTTCTGACGGCATCAACCCGTTTGAGGCGGGTACGGTCAGGCAGACTGCCGCAACGTCAGCACCTGTCAATGTGGTCAGCTATGAGCCGCAGATAACAGAAGACGGCCGTTATGCCGTATACGTCAGCTATGCCACTGTCCACGGCAGTGTTGACGACGCGCATTACACAGTCATTCATAAGGGCACGGCCACTCATCTTCGCGTCAACCAGCGCATAGGCGGTTCCACATGGGTGTATCTCGGAACCTATGATTTTGACAGCGGAAAACCGTCGCAGAACTGCGTAGTGCTGACCAGTGAGTCTGCCTGCCGCGGCGGTGTTGTCACGGCTGACGCTGTGCGCTTCGGTGGCGGCATGGGCGTGGTGGAACGCGGTGGCAAGCTCAGCGGATTGCCAAAAAGCCTTGAAGGTGCGCGCTATTGGGCTCAGTGGGCAGGAATGCCATACAGTGTATATGGCGGCAGGAATGGGCGCGATGATTATTCTGACGATATAAACAGCCGTTCGCTGATGGCCAATTATATCGGGGGCGGTTCTTGCTTCATGCCGCTTACAAATGGCCTTGGCGTGCCGTTTGAGCTCGCTCTTGCCGTTCACAGCGATGCCGGCTATGAGTGTGACGGCAAGAGCCTTGTCGGCTCACTTGCCATATCTACAAGTAATATTGATGACGAAGAGCTTGCCTCAGGTGTTTCCCGTTTTTCATCGGGTGATTTCGCCAAGGCTCTTCTTGATAATTTGAAAACAGACATCAGCCGTCGGTTCGGGAAATGGAATGTGCGCTATCTGTGGGACCGCAACTATTCCGAGACACGCCTTCCTGACATTCCGTCGGCAATAATAGAAACGCTGTCGCATCAGAATTTCCCTGATATGCGTATGGGCCAGGACCCTGTGTTCCGTTTTTGGCTGGCACGCTCTGTCTATAAAACAATTTTGCGCTATGTAACCTCCAATCACGGCTTGCCCTGCACCGTGCAGCCGCTACCGCCTAAGATGGTCAGTGCTGTTGTCGGCAGTGATGAGGCTGTTGTCACATGGGAACCACGGTATGACAGCGATGAGCCGTCAGCACGCCCCACAGCATATATCCTTTATACATCACGTGACAGTCTGGGCTTCGACAACGGCCGCCGTATAACGGGCACCAGCTGTGCTGTTCCTATTGAACAAGGACATCAGTACAGCTTCCGCGTTACTTCGGCCAACGACGGCGGCGAGAGTCTGCCGTCAGAAATGCTTACCGCATACTATGGCGGCAGTGGTGTGCGCAGCCTGCTCATTGTGAACAACTTTACACGTCTGGCATCGCCGCAAGTCATTGACACTGATTCAACGCAGGGATTCGATTTAGACAGTGACGAAGGGGTCAGCTATGGACTTACAGCCGGCTGGAACGGCCGTCAGACGGCTTTTGACCGCAGTCGTATGGGACGTGAGACTGCTGACGGCCTTGGCTTTGGCGGCGGAGAGCTTGCCGGCCATTTTGTTATGGGCAACACATTCGATTATCCTGCAGAGCATGCACGTGCCATAGCCTCAACCGGCAGTTATAATATTTCAAGCTGCATGATGCAGGCTGTAGAAAACGGACGTGTGCAGATTGGCGCATATCCGGTTGTTGACATCATCGAGGGGCAGCAACGCGATGATGGCTATACGCCAAGGAAATATCCGGCTTTTCCGCAACGTTTCCGCCGTCAGATGAAAGACTATCTTGACAAGGGCGGAAATCTGCTTGTCAGCGGCTGCTATATTGGGCGTGACATGCAATCAGCTGCCGACAGTGCTTTTCTCAGTAATGTCATGCACGTGGATTTTAAAAATTATGTTCGCTCAGACAGTGACAGTATTGTCCGCGGCGGCAGTGCATACGGCATGGGCCTTGAAGTAGATTTTTACAATGAGCTTAATGCCCGGCATTATGCTTGCATACATCCGGAGGAACTCGCTCCTGTTGCCGGCGGCGACACGCTTCTGCGATATGCCGACGGTGGTTGTGCTGCCGCCGGATTCCGCCGGCAGTGCGGCCGTATTGCCGTTATGGGCTTCCCGCTGGAGTGCGTGACGGGCAGCAGAATGATGAACAGGCTTGCGGCGGCATTGCTGTCTTATCTTGTGGCAGACGACAAGAAAATAACATATAACAACAACTAAAAACAATATAAATTATGTACAAAATTCAAGCAAACCAGTCAGGCACCCGCAGCATAGAGGTGTCTGACACACATTTACAGACAATAGAAAAATACCAGCTTCTGCGTAACCTTGTCGATAGTAACGGCTATGTGGATGAGCAGGTGCTCGACAAGCTGAAGCTGAATGTACGTGCTCTCCTTGAGGGTGAGGCCGGAAAGGATAAGGACCTTCTTGATCTTTGCCTTGACGTTATATACAATCCCAACATGAAAGCTTTAGGCCTGCATAATCTTGCTGTTCTTTATGCCGGATGGAAGTCAAAGCAGCCCGGCGCAGATACGGTTCCTGCCGATCCGCTCGATGTGACAGACTGATTACACCTTATTGTTTATATGCAGGCTTGTTTCGTAATTCCGGAACAAGTTTGCATATATATGAGCCATATCCCAAATAGCGGCTCGTTTTTTTGATTATTGCAAATAATCAGCTTACGGCAGATTAAATTGTTTTTCTGGGCCGTTTGTTTGAGAATATATTTCGTACGAGAGAGAAAAATTAAAACCATACAAAACTATAAATGGATTATCAGCTGACAGATTTCCTGCCTACCACGAAGAAAGAGTGTGAGCTTCGCGGATGGCATGAGCTCGACATTATATTATTTTCCGGCGATGCCTACGTAGACCATCCGTCATTCGGTGTTGCCGTCATCGGGCGCAGCCTTGAGGCCGCCGGTTATCGTGTAGCCGTCATTCCACAGCCCGACTGGCATGGTGATTTCCGCGATTTTAAAAAGCTTGGCCGTCCGCGCCTGTTCTTTGCCATAGCTCCGGGGTGCATGGATTCCATGGTCAACAAATACACCGCCAACCGCCGTCTGCGTTCCGTTGACGAATATTCACCGGACGGCCGTCATGACTGCCGTCCGGAATATCCTACCATTGTCTACAGTAACATTCTCAAACAGCTCTTCCCAGATGTGCCGGTAATCCTCGGCGGCATAGAGGCCTCCATGCGACGTCTTACGCATTACGACTATTGGCAGGACCGCCTTCATAAATGCATATTGTGTGACTCTCATGCAGATATGATAACCTACGGCATGGGTGCCAAGGGCGTTATAGAGATAGCCCGCCGCCTTGATGCCGGTATGCCGGTGCAGGCCCTGCGCGACATTCCGCAGACGGTGTTCCTGTGCCGGCCTGATGAGGTGCCGGGCGGCATCACCGATGCAGATATTGTTCTTCACAGTCATGAGGAGTGTGTGGCCAATAAGAAGGCAGAGGCAGAGAACTACCGTCATATAGAAGAAGAAAGCAACAAGGTGCATGCCTGCCGGCTGCTTCAGATGGTAGACGGACTCTATACGGTGGTCAACCCGCCTTATCCGACGCCGACAACAGACGAGATGGATGCTGTCTTTGATCTGCCGTATACGCGCATGCCGCATCCCAAATACCGCGGAAAGACCATTCCGGCCTATGAGATGATAAAGTTCTCAGTAAACATTCATCAAGGGTGTTTCGGCGGCTGTGCTTTCTGCACTATCTCGGCCCATCAGGGAAAGTTTGTCAGTTGCCGCAGCAAGAAAAGCATTCTGCGTGAGGTGAAACAGGTCATTGCCATGCCAGGTTTTAAAGGCTATCTTTCAGACCTCGGCGGTCCGTCGGCAGACATGTACGGCATGCACGGCCGCAATCCCAAAGCCTGCGAGCATTGCCGCCGGCCGTCGTGCATAAACCCTCAGGTATGTCCGAACCTCAACACCGACATGTCGGCTCTGCTCGACATCTATCATGCCGTAGACGCCCTGCCGGGAATAAAGAAAAGCTTTATCGGCAGCGGCATACGCTATGACCTGCTGCTGTATCATGATCCGAAAGACGAGCATATTAACGAAACGCACCGGCAGTATACCCGCGAGCTTATCACGCGCCATGTCAGCGGACGTCTTAAAGTGGCTCCGGAGCATACCTCCGACCGCGTGCTAGCACTCATGCGCAAGCCGTCGTTTGGCGAGTTCTATGAGTTCAAGAAGGTGTTCGACCGTATAAACAAGGAGGAGGGACTAAAGCAGCAGCTTATTCCTTATTTCATAAGCTCGCATCCTGGCTGTCATGAAGAAGACATGGCCGAGCTGGCTGTCATTACGCGCGATCTAGACTTCCACCTTGAACAGGTGCAGGACTTCACGCCTACGCCGATGAGCATTTCTACAGAGATGTGGTATACCGGTTATGATCCTTACACGCTTGAGCCTGTGTTCAGCGCGAAAACTCCGAAGGAGAAGCTTGCACAGCGGCAGTTCTTCTTCTGGTATAAGCCTGAGGAGCGTGCGTCCATCCAGCGTGAGCTGCGCAGGATAGGGCGTGCCGACCTTATAGCCAAACTTTATCCGGCAGGCGGGCATGGTTCCCATGCTGCCGAAAGACACGAAACTGCTGAGACTGCAGGTAAAGGCAATAGAGGCCGCAGGGCCGACGACAGATATGGCAAGGACCGAATTTCCGGCCGCAACGGCCGTGGTGAGGACATTCGCAGCAATGAAAACAGAAAAGGCAGACGCCAGCCAGACGTCCGGTATGACGACCGTCCTGTTGGTTCTCATTATGACAACCCCGGTGTAGGCAATTTCTTTAAGGACAAGAAGAAAAAGAGCTTCAATCCGAATTTTGACAGTTCCAATCACCGCCGCGCCGACGACCGCGCCGAAGCGCACAGACACGAGGCCAAGAATGGCAGGAATGCTGGTCAAAGTCGCAGAGATGGCAGCAGGAACAGCAGAGGCAGACACAGCAAATAAGCTTAACAGCATAAAACTACAGCGACAGCAAATTATCACTGTGGTGATAATATTTTCTCACGTGCATGATAAAAAATTATCACGCACGTGATAATTTTATAAAGCATGGCATAAAAAATAAAAAAGTGTTTTCTGCAAGCACTGTATTTTTGGCAGTATGTGATGTTTTGATTATATTTTCTGAGTTTTACCCCATTCTGTACTACTTATCCAGTTCGACTTCTTTTTGCTTCTTAGGTCTACCTACCTTTTTCACCTTGACTTTCCTTGACTTGT
>OMUH01000116.1 GCA_900314195.1 uncultured Prevotella sp. | reverse complement strand
GATAGTCGGTAGCGGGCACTCGTTATGTCCGATACGATACCGCAATCCGTTTCATACGGTTGCAGGAAGTATGTAAAAAGTAGAATAGTTATTAACACTTTTAATACTTTTAATAACGTGGAAATAAATCTGAAGAATTTCCGTTCCTTAATTGCTTTGTTTATTTAATCAGACAAATGAAAAATTCTTACAACATGTTTTTGAAAACTTCGTGAAAAACGAACTGCAAGTCAGTTGGTCGTGTAGAAGGGCATTCTCGCGCGATTTTTATTTCTCTGATATTCAGATTGTTGTAATTTATTTACATTTTTACTGGCTTAAAAATGGCCTGTTATGTAAAGAAAACAGAAAAATAAACCTATGGTTTAGGGGGCGTAAAGCAATGCTTTGGAAATTTATCTCACTGCAATAGAAATTTATCTCATTGCTTTACGAAGTGCAGACTGCTGAAACAGAACTATATTGTACTTTTATGCGTTATTTATGCAAAAGAGATAAATTGTCAAAGACAAAAGCTGAATTTTTCTGAGGCTGATTTTTAGTTAATATTCTTTAATTTCTTCGGAATTATATTTACAAAAAATGTTCCAGCGGAATGGTTGTCCATCTGCGGGAAATACATATGTAGCGGTTGGTGAATACCCCTCATGCTGCGGTAGCGAATAATTGTTTGTCAGAAACAAATCCGGGCGGCTGAATATTTAAGGTGCTTTTAATCTCAATGATGATGCATGGTGGTGGATTCATAGGGGATAAAAAAAGGAGACTGCCTTCTCAGGTGGTCTCCTAAAAAATGTGTTATGTATTCAACAAAATTTAATTTATAAGAGAGATTTTATTACTTTCTTTTTATTTAATCATTCCGCCATGTGCATGGCACCATGTGCTTACATCAGCGATCTGATTTCCTTTATGTTCAGCTTCTCCATAGAACCGTCTTTGTGGGTAATGGTGAAGTAGTCATGTGCAGAACGTCCGTTTTTGAAGAGCACCACAGCAACAGAGCCGTCGCGCATCTGAAGGGTGAAATAGCCTTCGCGCTTGCCGTTTACATAATTGCCGTGCCATTTCTCCTTGCCGTTAGGATAGTATGTTGTAACCTCGCCGTTAAGAACGGTGTTCTTGTCGTTGGCAAGGTCAACAAAACTGTATCCTGCCACTGCTTTGAGGTTGCCGTTCATATAATAATCCTCCAGCATGTCCTGCTTGTTTATTCCGCTGCCTGTCTGTACGAGCAATCTGTAATAGCTTGCCTGGTTGGCGTGTGCAACGTTCATCATGTTCTCAGCGTAATAAATGGTGTCTGCCACTACTGTAGCGTTCTCCACGCGGCCGCGACCGAAACTTGTCAGGGTCAACATTGCCAATACCAATACTAATATAATCTTTTTCATAAGTCTACGTTTTTATTAATTTTTCTATTGCAAATATACTGCATATTTATGATATGAACCAAATTTTTAAGTCTTTTTTTATATATTTTTTTTCATCAAAAATTAAGTATTATTTTAAACCGTACTTTCAATTTAAAATTGAAATAAAAACGGTATTTTGCTTACAGTATGGATAGCTGTGTTTGTTTTTATCCCCTTAAAAAGGTATGCAAGTTGACAAAATGCTGAAATAACTGCTGTGCGCGCGCAAAGTGTCAGTAATGCTGCGTTAATCTGCTTACAATTTAAAATGTAATAAAAAATTATTAATTTCATAAGCGCTTTTAAAACTCTTGTTTTGTTGTCAGTTTGTGCTGTACGGAGAGAAGTAAGTGACACTTTGACGTCAAAAATAGCTTTGGACAAAAAGAAATAATACTGATTAATGTTGTGCTGCTGTGGCTATTAATTTGCTTTAATGCGTGATTTTAAGAAAAAAATGTGTAAGTTTGCATTCGGCCCGTTATTTTATCAGAAACAACATTGTTACATTGTTTACGGCAATTCCGTTATGGGCCGCAGAGCATAAACACTAGTGGAAAGAAACAATCACTGCAACCTTGGAATACACATTATTATATAGTATATATGAAAATAAATCTTCCTGAAATAAAGAAAATGCTGTCGGTGCTGTTCGCACTGGCTGTTTTGCTCGTGGCATCATGCAGCAAGAGCGACGACGTAACAATTCCGTCGGTGAGCGGCGATGAGGACGACGACCAGACCACTGCAACCATAGACAGCTCTTACCGTTATCAGCTGCCGG
The DNA here is from genome assembly GCA_900314195.1 of uncultured Prevotella sp. GTDB lineage: Bacteria > Bacteroidota > Bacteroidia > Bacteroidales > Bacteroidaceae > Prevotella. Next base: position 6,145 of record OMUH01000116.1, on the reverse strand, counting down.
TAATTGTTCACGTGTTCTATAAAGACCGTTCAGACACCAACCAGTATGTCGCTTACCGCCGCATAAGCCAGATAATAGAAAACGTTAACGAGCTCTGGCAGGGACGTTTTGCCATTGACGGACTGACGTCTGGCCGCGACATGGGTGTGCGCTTCTTCCTTGCCACTGTAGATCCTGACGGCAGACGCATGTCAACGCCGGGAGTGGAATACATTAGATATGACGGCGACTATCCAATAGATGCGCAGGAGTTCATGCGCAGCAAGGCTAACGTGAATTATCTGTGGGAGCCGAATGAATATATCAATATAATGATGTTTGAGTTCAAGCAGAGCGGCTCGGGCAGCATAACGCTCGGGCTAACCTCACTGCCGTATTCTATTTCGGGCAGCAATCCGCTGGAGGGCCTGACGGAGGTGAGCCGTTCGCGGTATTCAAAGTCAAACCTGTCGTTCTGTTATTCATCGTGCATAAACTCACGCTATCAGAGTGCGGCAAATGAATCAAACAGGTACACATATTATAAGAATGTCACGTCGCAGTATATGACAGCTTTTGACATAAACAACACGATAGCCCATGAGCTCGGTCATTATCTTGGTCTGCACCACACCTTCACGGAGCTCATGACCGACAGCGGGTCTGAGCCGGCTGATTCGTGCGGCGACACAGACTACTGCGCAGATACACCGTCATATAATATTTTTGAATACCGGCAGTATCTTGCCGGCCGGCAGGCGCTCATGCAGTCGCCGACGATGCGCGATCTTGCCGTGCGCTATCCTTGTGACGGCCGCGGAACATATATTGCCGACAACTTCATGGATTACTGGTGCGACTATTACACCACGTTCACACGCAACCAGTGGCAGCGTGTGCGCCATGTGCTTAGCTACAGCCCGCTAATTCCGGGGCCAAAGCTCGGTGCGGCCTCAGCCAACACCAGGGCGTCAGCCGGCGTGTTGCTTCCGCAGTCACGCATAGTGGAGTGCAGGGCAGGCGCATCGCTGGCCGGCCGCAGGATATACATGCGTTGCCGCCGGCCGCGACAATAAAAAAAACGCAAAAAAAAACGCAAAAAGACAAAACACATAAACAGTTAAAAAAAATCATGACATACGAAATTACTGCTCCCGGGCATATCAGCAGTACTGTCAGCCTGCCGGCCTCGAAGAGCATCAGCAACCGTGCGTTGATCATACACGCTATAGCCGGCGGCGATGTGCTGCCCGACAATCTGTCAGACTGCGATGACACCAGTGTGGTGATAGCTGCGCTGAAGAACCGCCCCGCGACCATCGACATAAAGGCTGCCGGCACGGCCATGCGCTTCATGACGGCCCTTATAGCCTCTACGCCGGGCACTGACAATGTCATAACCGGTACGGAGCGGATGCTCCACAGGCCCATAGGAGTGCTCGTTGACGCCCTGCGCATGCTTGGCGCCGACATTGAATATGCCGGCGAGGAAGGCTTTCCGCCGCTCCGCATACGCGGGCGGAGGCTGCGCGGCGGCCGCCTGGAGATGCCAGGCAACGTGTCGTCACAGTATATCTCGGCGCTGATGCTCGTGGCCCCGACATTTGAGCAGGGACTGACGCTGCGGCTCACCGGCAGCATAGTGTCACGGCCGTACATAGACCTCACGCGGTGGACGATGCTGGAGTTCGGTGTGAAGGCTGAGTGGACAGACGTGGACACCGTGCAGGTGATGCCGCAGGCGTATAAGCAGCATCCCTATCTGATAGAAAATGACTGGAGTGCCGCAAGCTACTGGTATGAGATAATGGCACTCGGCGGCGGCATTGACGACAGCGTCACGCTGACGGGACTCTTCGACGGCAGCCGTCAGGGTGATGCCATGACACGCTATATCTTCAGTCTGCTCGGCGTGCGCACCAGCTATACGCCGTCGCCGTCGGGCGGCCCAGGCAGTGTCACGCTGCGTACATATCCCGCACGTCCGCCGCGCCTCGACTATGACTTCACAAACTGTCCGGACCTTGCGCAGACGATGACCGTGGCGTGTGCCGTCAGAGACGTGCCGTTCCGGTTCACCGGACTGAGCTCGCTGCGCATAAAGGAAACAGACCGCATATCAGCTCTCGAGAAGGAGCTCAGAAAGCTGGGCTATGTGCTGCATGACAGCAATGACTGCATTCTCGAGTGGAGCGGCGAGCGCTGCGAGCCTACATTCGAGCCTGTCGACACATATCAGGACCACCGCATGGCAATGAGCTTTGCGCCGGCAGCATTTGTATTCAAACAACTGAGGATAAACAATCCGGAGGTGGTCAGCAAGTCGTATCCGCGCTATTGGGACGACCTGCGCAGTGCCGGGTTTATAATAAAAGAGGTGTAGGGCGTCTATGCTGGTGCTTGTTATAATACTTGCTGCGCTTGGCGTGGTCGTTGGCATCGCCTCGCTGTTGTCGCAGAAGGGCAGCGACGCCGGCAATGACGTTGTCATGCCGGCGAAGAACAGCTGTGCCACATGCAGCGGCAGTGATCCGCGCTGTGAGCAGCTGTGCATGCTTGAGGCAGCCGTGAAAGACGTTGAATATTATGATGACGAGGAACTCGACAAATATCGTGGGCGCCGCTCCGACAGCTACAGCGATGAGGAGACAGATGAGTTTGCTGATGTGCTTTACACGTTGAGGCCCGGCGACGTAAAGGGATGGAGCCGCAGCCTGACGCTGAGAGGAATCAACATTCCCGACGGGCTGAAGGATGAGCTCATCATGATGATTGACGACAGCGCCCGGACAGAAAATGCGGCAATGTCTGATGACAATAAAACAGCATAGAATACAATAAAAACGCTTTCGCTGATGTTATTTAATTAACAGACGTGGATAAAGTAAAGAATGCGCCTGGAAAACAACGATAGCTTATCGAGATATTATATTGTAACAACCCATGACAAGGCGAAAAAAATATATTTATTTTCTCATAGTGACTGCCGTAATGGCGCTCATGGGTTGCTCAACGCAGAAAAACACTTCGGCCACGCGCTGGTGGCATTCCTTCAATGCACGCTATAACACATATTATAATGCTACGCTGGCATATATAGATGCCTCGCTGGAGAAGGAAAACGGCAATGCAGACAACTTCACTGAGCAGATACCATTGTATACTGTGGCCAACAAGAACAGCCGGGAGCTTGGCAAGGCAGGCTATGACAGGGCCATAGAGAAATGTGAGAAGGCCATCCAGCTGCACAGCATCAAGCGGCGGCCGGAGTGGAAAGGCAACCGCCGCAAGACGGCGCGCGATGTGGAGTGGCTCAGCCGGAGGGAATACAATCCTTTCCTCTGGAAGGCATGGCTGCTGATGGGACGCTCGCAGTTCTACTCCGGACGTTTCGATGAGGCTGCCTCTACGTTTGCCTATATGGCGCGCCTCTATGCCACACAGCCGGCCATCAACGGCAGGGCAAGGGCGTGGCTCGCAAAATGCTATATTGAAGAAGGATGGCTGTATGACGCAGAGGATGTCATCAGAAACCAGCGGCGCGATTCCGTTCACTGGAGAGCACGCAAGGAATGGGACTATACCATGGCCGATTATTATCTTCACACCGGCGACGCGGCAAAGGCTGTTCCTTATTTGCGGAAGGTTATAAAGCATGAAGGCAGAAGAAAGCAGAAGGCTCGTGAGTGGTATCTGATGGGGCAGCTGCAGGCCTCCATAGGCAATAATGGTGAGGCGATGAAGGCCTTCCGCCGCTGCATACGCCTGAACCCGCCGTATGAGCTCAGCTTCAATGCGCGCATATCGATGAGCGAGGTGATGGGACGTGCACAGTCGAAGAAAATGATCAGAAAGCTGAACCGCATGGCTCATGACGACAACAACAGCGAGATGCTCGACCAGGTTTACTATGCCATTGGAAACATTTATCTTGCCGGAGGCGATACGGCGTCGGCCATATCAGCATACGAGAAAGGAAACAAGCTGGGCACGCGGAACGGCATAGAGAAAGGTGTGCTTCTGCTGCACCTTGGCGACCTCTACTGGCAGCAGGAACGCTTCAGTGATGCACGCCGTTGCTACGAAAGTGCCGTCGGGCTGCTGGATGAGGACCGGAAGGATTACAAGCAGCTGTCTGAACGCTCGAAATTGCTCGATGAGCTGGTGCCGTTTACGGATGCCGTTCACTTGCAGGATTCACTGCAGGAGCTGGCACGCATGGACGAGCCGTCGCGCAATGCGGCTATAGACAGGGTGATAGCTGAATTGAAAAAGAAAGAAAAGGAGGAGCGTGACCGCCAGGCTGAGGCTGACGGTCAGACGCAGTCTGACGACAATGCGCAGGCAGGCAGGAATAGCCGCACGGCAGCAAATAACAGAAGGCAGCAGTCAGTAGCACAGAATGCGTCCAAGACCTCTGCATGGTATTTTTACAATCCGTCGGCGGTGGCACAAGGCAAGATTGCTTTCCAGCGTATCTGGGGCAAGCGTGACAATGCTGACAACTGGCAGAGAAGCAACAGAACGGTGGTGGCTGCTGCCGGCGGCGCTGAAGAGCTGACCGATTCTGCGCGTGAGGAGATGGCGTCTGCGGCTGAGCGCGAGGATTCTTTAAAGCAGCGTATGGATTCGGCGCAGAACGATCCGCACAAGAGAGAATATTATCTTGCGCAGATACCGATGACACCGGAACAGATGGAGGCAAGCAACAAAACTCTTGAGGACGGACTCTATAATGCCGGCGTAATATTCAAGGATAAATTGAACAATCTGCGGCTCAGTGAGAAGATGCTCCGCCGCCTTACTGACCATTATCCTGATTATGAGCATCTTGATGAGGCTTATTATCATCTCTGGCTGTTGTATATGCGCAAGGGCGACAGGACAATGGCTGCGCATTGCCTTGACAGACTGAAGACGAAATATCCGGAAAGTCAGTTCACGGCTGTATTGACAGACCCGTATTTTGAGGAGAACGCACGTTTCGGCACGCAGATAGAGGATTCTCTTTACACGGCCACATACAATGCCTTCCTTGCCGGGCGGCTTGATGAGGTGAAGGCTAATGCCAAGGTCTCGGCAGCGCGTTTCCCTGACGGCGCTAACAGAGATAAGTTCCTCTTTGTCGGTGGCATGGCCTGCCTTAACGACGGAGAAATAAAACAATGCATGACCGACATGCAGCTGCTTGTAGAGAAATATCCTGACAGCAGGCTCAGTGAGATGGCCGGAATGATTATAAACGGTGTCAGGCAGGGCCGCACTGTTAACGGGGCTCGTTTCGGGCTGAGTGATGTGTGGAGCCGGCGTGATTCTGTTCTCGCCGACAGTGCTTCTGTCTCTCGGCCGGCCTTCAACGACAAGCGCGACACGCCGTTCCAGCTTATGCTTGTGTTCATGCCGCACTCAGTAAACAGCAACAAACTGCTGTTTGAGCTCGCACGTTATAACTTCACAGGCTATCCGGTGCGCCTCTTCGACATTGCCGTTGATGATGATCACGGATTGCGGCGCATGAGAGTGAGCGGATTCAGAAATTATGATGAGGCTGTGCAGTACACAAGACAGCTATACAGACAGCAGACCCTCGTGAAGATGCTTGCCGGTTGCCGGGCCTATGTCATCAGCGATGAGAATGCGGCATTGATAGGACGGCTGTCATACGACGATTATGACAGATATTACAGCAGGCATTTCTCGCGCATAGTTGTTTCGGCTCGTCCGTTACTGACTGAGCCGACCGAGACCGTAAGGCAGAAAGAACCGGAAACGGAGGGAAATGCAGAACAGCAGTCGCAGCTTGACAATGACAATACGCAGGTTGATGAGGGTACTGTTGTTGAAGAAAATAATGCGGCAGCTTCTGGCGATAATGACAGCGGCATCAGTGTTCCCGCACCTTCTTCCAGTCAGCAGAATGAGGAGAATAATGACAGCGGCATCAGTGTTCCCGCACCTTCTTCCATTCAGCAGAATCAGGAGAGTGACGACAGCGGCATCAGTGTTCCCGCACCTTCTTCCATTCAGCAGAATCAGGAGAATAATGACAGCGGTATCAGTGTTCCCGCACCTTCTTCTGGTCAGCAGAATGAGGAGAGTGACGACAGCGGTATCAGTGTAGACAGTGGCGCAGGAAATAATGATGATGACAATACTGATGACGGCG
>OMUH01000012.1 GCA_900314195.1 uncultured Prevotella sp. | reverse complement strand
ACACATTGGAATATTTTTCCTCTTTGGGATCTATAGAAAGCCAAAGACTCAACCTCGGATCATAGTACCTCGCTCCATAGTAATACAATCCAGTCTCCTCATCAAACTCCTTACCATTGAACTTATACGGCATCTCCTCAGATGATGAGTGCTCGTCCACTAACAGCTCACCATAGGGAAGGTAAGCATCATACTGAGTGATGTTGCCCTTATCGTCCGTAATGTAGCTTGTGGAACCGAGGTGGTCACTGTGGAAGAAGAAAGTCTCCTCCGTAATAGTATCGTTAGGAATGTAGCCATAACCAGCCTGTGGGTCATCAGGGTTACTCGGATCATTCCAGCTGATGGGTGTCCCTGGTGTACTGTCCTCTGCCGTATTATGTTTCGGTGTCTGTACCCAGCCATCGGGCACGCTGTGGTCTCCAAGGTTGGTGATGATAGTGTTGTAACCTACTCCCGTATTCTCTGGGTCACCGTAGGCACCTTTTTCTGTCGGTACGCCCGGGGCAATACCAAGCTCTTTATAATAGGCTTCCTTCTGCGACTGGATTTGGTTCATTCGCTCCGCATAGTCCTGCTGACCGGCGGTTACGTAGCTGCCATTCACGCCATACACGTTGTTGAAAGTACCAGTACCAATTCTACTTGCTATGCGCTGGCTACCGATAAAGTAATGCTTGGTAAAACGGTTTTTGTTGACCGTGAGGATGCTTGCTGGATAGAGCGTAAAGTTATCCGTTTCGTGGAACTTCAGTGCAAGCCAAGCACAAAAGAGCTTGCTCATTTTGTCTTGGCGCAGCCTGAAGTCGACATCTGTCAGGGTGATACCCTGCGGAGCACCATTGATATACACGCCCTCCATCGTGCCGTAGCTCTTTATGATGCGCTCGCCACCTGCGTTATAGGTATATCTTGAGGTTTTGCCGTTATCGCTTAGCACCATCAGCTGGTTCTCCTCGTCCCAGTACAGTTCTCTCGTCTCATTCGTCGAGTCATTCACCACTCGGATAGGTGTATCTTTAATCACTTTACTTTTTAAAGTTCAAAATTTCTTTAGTACAAACCATATATGTAGAATCATTTTTTAAGATTATATAATAGTTTAACTTTTCATTTTCTTTTTGATTCTTTTTAAAAATCACAGAATATTTACCATTTAGAATACTTTTAGATACTTCTATCTGAATGGAATCTGGATTAACACTAATTATTTTCCAGATTCCTTTAGCCTCTTTTTCTAGTCTATCTAATTCTTTATAATTTCCTTTTACATCATCATTGGCTGTTACTATAACAGGAAGACTAATCTTTTGTTTAGTAATGAAAATATTGTTTTCTAAAGGATGAAAATCCGTTTGACGACAGAAATACGATTTGCTAAAATCTATATTACATACACCTTGCAAATTATCATACAGAGGAGTATGCTTTTTGATCATAGTAAAAATACAAAAGATTGCTATTATAACAATCACTGTTAAGAAAGCACGCTTTTTACCTTTTAATAAAAGTTTTGTAAGTCTTATTTGTCCTATCATATCTCCCAGATTTTGATAAAATATTTTGTCCTATTTTGTCAATGTTTTTATCTTTTGTTGTATTTTCTCCTTGAAAAACATAATTTAGAATTGCGCCCATCTTATTAGTGTCCTTTCTGTAATTATCGGGAATTGAATTCATTTGGCTATTTACCGCTCTTATTGCTTTTCTGAAAGAGGCCATTTGATCGTCAAATGCATTACTATCCCAAAAGGTCGAAAGTGTCATATATGTATCTACCGCATAATTTGCAAAGTCTAGTATGGCAATCGCTCCAACAGCCTTAGCTGATCCTCTTACAGGCATAGGGTCAAAACTATGGAATCTTCTATCTTCTTGGCCAGTAGATTTCGCAATTGGTCTCCTGATTCTTACATTCCCATCTTTTGGGTCTATACCAGCTGGTTTACGCCCTATGGTGAAACTTTTATGTGCATAATTGTCAACAGAAATTTTTCCGATTTCTGTGTTTATACCAAGTTCTCCTGGTCTCCAATTAGCAGGATTATTATTAGCTCTTTTGAAATTGGATTGCATAGTTTTGCTAAAATTTTCTATTCTTATTCCAAACACCCCATTACCACGGTATTCAATGAGTGATCCTCGTTCCCATGGCCAGGACCAATTACCATTCGGATCTATTAATCTCACAGGATTATCCAAGGTATATACATATCCACCTGTGGCGACATATTTCTCTGCTAGCGGATCCACCCCATACCACAAATTCGTTACTGGGTTCATGTATCTTGCGCCATAATAGTACAATCCTGTCTCCTCGTCAAATTCCTTGGCGTTGAAGAGGTAAGGCGTATTCCAAGTGTTGTTGCGTTCCTCGATGAAGACTTCGCCGAACGGCACATACTCGATGTGCTGTGCCACCTCGCCATCAAGGTTGGTAATGTAGCTACTGCTGCCCAAGTGGTCAGGATGATAGTAGAACTGCATTTTCTCGTAAGAATCCGCGTCGTGGAAGTTGTTAGCCTTGGCTCCGGCTACTTTTGCAGCCATCGCCTTAGCCTGTGCAGCTTCCAAGGTACCGTAGTTGCAGCAGAAACCTTCGCCATCCACGTAGTCATTGTTGTCCTCACCATTGTAAGGAACATTAAACGTGGCATAGTTGTCCTTGATCACCTGTTGCTGGCTGGCGTACTTGCCCTTGTAATCCACGTTGACAGCATCAGCCTCACTGCCTGCATAAGGTATCCTGCGTGGGTCTGAGCCGTAAAAGTCAAAGTCTCCAATCTTGCTGACTACACGCTGACTACCAATATAGATGTGCTTGGTGTAGCGTCCGCCTTGGTTGGATACGAGATACGGACTGACATAGAGTGAGAACTTGGCGGTGTTCGTACGACCTCCAGCAAACTCGGAGTTCACATAAATCTGCTCACCCTCGCCGCTGGTCTTCACCGTGCGTTCACCGTCGGCATCATACCAATAGTTGCTCACAAAACCGTTGACCTTCGGTCGATTATTCTCACGCTCGGCATAACTCAAACAAGTTTGGCTCTGCTCTCGCTTAATCGAATAATTCTCATCGGCTGCAAGGAGCCTGTTCTCCTCGTCCCTGCGGTACTTCTGCTCAGTAGCCTTCTCATCCTCCTACTTGCCGTCTTTCTTCACACGGCTGGTGTTGATATAGACAAGATTGCCGTTGTTATCGTAAGTGTAGCGGTGACCGTTATTCACCTTATCGTTCTCTCCAGCTGTTCCCACCGTACGGTAGTTCACGTCCTTCACATTGGCGAGTTGGAACTTCTTGCCTGCATCTTTAATTGATGCTACAAATAGACATATAATATGCATACTAAAAAACACTACTTATAATTGAGTGTACTCCAAATATTGTAAAATATCTTCTAAATTATCATAATAATCCAATATGTTCGGTTCTT
>OMUH01000002.1 GCA_900314195.1 uncultured Prevotella sp. | reverse complement strand
GACGCAGAATACATTTACTTCAAGCATAACGGAAAAGATTATAAAATAGAGAAGATATACACACGGTCATTTTTCAAAACTTCACGAGGTGATGATGCCTTGAATACTTATCATACGTTTAAGCCAAATTCCGTATTGATATATCCTTACGAAAGAAAAGATGATGGAGTGATAGACATTGTTCCTTTGCAACAGATTCAAGCAGAGGCACCAAATCTCTATGCGTATCTTGTTGACAATAAGAATGTATTAGCAGCTCCAGGACGGAGTGTTCTTCCGAAGCCTGCCGCAAATGATGAGTGGCATAGATATGGAAGACACCAAAGCCTCGGTATGGATAGTGTCAAGACCAAAATCATTGTCGGCGTTCTGTCAAGAGGTAACAAATATGGAATTGACACCAATGGCGTGTTCCTTGCTTCAGGAGGCACTGCGGGATACTGTGCTGTGGGAATACCAGATGACAGTCTTTATTCTCCTTACTATATCCAAGCGGTACTTAACTCAAAATATGTGGAGTGGATAGCTTCGTTGCGTGGCGAAATATTCCGCGGTGGATTTATCGCAAGAGGAACGAAAGTGTTGAAAGACATACCAATTCGTAAAATCAACTTTAACAATGAGGACGAAAAGAAACTACACGACAAGATAGCCTTGCAGCAGAAAAAATTAATAGAGCTCGGTGATATGTATGTTGATGCCAAAGACGATAAAAGAAAGAGCATCGTTCTGCAACGAAAGCTGAACCATGAGCTTGATATTCAGAATGAGAATTTGCGAATTCTTTATGACATTAGCGAATTGAAAGAAAAACAATTACCAATAATTAGTGAACTATATGCAGCTGATTGAAAACGCTTCTTCTGAAAAGCTTCGTGGAGGATATTATACTCCAAGGAAAATCGCAGACTTCATTTTGAAATGGGGGTTGCGTGACTTGCAATATACTGACATCCTGGAGCCGAGCTGTGGTGATGGGGCTTTTCTTAAAGCTTTGAAGACAATGGGCTATTGTTTTCACTCTTTGACAGCCGTAGAGTATAATCAGGTCGAGGCTGAAAAGGCAATGCAAGTAGGGATTGGCGATGTGGTGAACGCTGATTTTCATGCTTTCTGCCGTGATACGGATAAAAGATTTAACTTGATCGTAGGCAATCCGCCTTTCATTCGTTACCAATATTATAATGAGGAGCAGCAACAAATAGCCGAGGAATTGTTCCAGAAAGCCGGATTGAAGTTTTCCAAGCTCACAAATGCCTGGGTAACGTTCGTCATTGGTAGCAGCCTTCTTCTACAGGAACGTGGGAGAATAGGCTTTGTCGTGCCTGCCGAATTGTTGCAGGTTGGCTATGCCTTGCAACTTAGGGAATACCTTTCTAACTTTTATAATAAGATAAACATTATAAGTTTTAAGAAATTGGTATTCGAGGGCATTCAGCAGGAAGTCGTATTGTTGTTGTGTGAGAAAGACGGCTCCTCAAACCATTTTATCGACCATTTGGAACTCAAGGATGCCGACGAGTTGGCGGCATTGGATGTCAGCACGCTGGGATGTCACTCAAAGACTATTGATTTCAGATCGGACAAATGGACATTTTATTTTCTGTCTCAAAAGGAAATCGACTTGTTGGAGCATGTCAGAAAAACCAATATGCCTACCATATCAGATTTTGCTGATGTGGAAGTAGGTATTACAACGGGGGCAAACGGATATTTTACGGTTCCACAGTCAGTCGTCAGAAGTTATCAAATGGAGCAGTATGCTTATCCTATGGTAGGCAGAAGCGTTCAGGTTTCAAGTTGTATTTTTACAAAACAAGATTGGAAAAACAACCAGACAAATGACGCCAAATCTAATCTGTTGATATTTCCGCCAAAGGCCAGGGAAGAAGCAAATGAAGGTACCAGAAATTATATTCTCAATGGTGAGATATTGGAAATCAACAAAGGATATAAGACAAGGATAAGGGATTACTGGTATGTAATACCATCCATCAAGATATCGGATGCCCTAATGGTTCGTAGAAACAACTTGTTTCCCAAATTGGTTCTTAATAAGGCTAAGGCATATACTACCGATACGATGCACCGTGTGTTCATTCACCCAAACGTGAATGAGCTTGCTTTTGTAGCAAGTTTCTACAATTCAGTTTCCCTTGCCTTTTCTGAAATTTTGGGGAGAAGCTATGGAGGTGGCGTGTTGGAGCTGATGCCCGGGGAAGCAGCCAAAATACCATTGCCATACCATGTAGCTAATTCAGATCTTCTCGATAAGATTGACTCTATGCTGCGTTGTGGTATGGATATTGAGAAAATTCTTGATTATACGGATGATATTATTTTAAGACAAAGAGTCGGATATTCGACTGAACAAATTCAAACGGCAAGGGATATATGGAAAAAACTTTCTTCAAGACGACTTGAGAGAGGGCATTCTGAAATAAAGCCTAAGAAAGAAAATAAAGTTTACATCATTCCAGAGGGACAGGAAGGTTACCAACTGTCTTTGTTTGAGCCCAATGCAATATACAAATGTAAGAATGACAATTCACTTTTGGTTGCAACATGCCGCCAAGGAACAAAGGAATGGATTACCTCACATTATCTGTATAACTATCCCTTGACGGAGTTGGAACTTGATGAACATCCAGAATTGCTGAAGGTTAGACGCATCATTATTGTTCACAAAAAATCTTTTGTGGGATATTATAGAGTTTCCAAAGCATTCAAAGCCGACAAGTCATGGCTTAAAGACCACGATTACCCAATAAAAAGCAGCCGACAAAAAAGAATGGTATCATACATTGTCTATTCTTTGGAACCTACAGACAGCACTCCTCCGGCCATAAATACAAAAGATTGGAGTCTTGTTGTAGGAAAAGGCGTTAAAATGAATGCCAGCCAGACAAGTAACCAATAAGTACTCGAAAAGCTAATGAATTAATCCACATACATGGACAATCGCAATATTAAAAAGATGAAAAAAGTGATAGGGATAAGCAAATATCCGTAATAGAACGAAGACAGCCGTAGGACTAAAGAATTGCGAGAATTTAATGGCTAATTATCTCAATCAACCATAGGAAGAGGTTATGTCCGTTTTCTGTATCTGCCGTATCCTGATTTCCTACACAATCCCGACAAAAATATCTCTTTTCTATAAAGATTTTAGATCTATTGCATGAGCTTATTTACAACAGAAAGAAAAATTAAGAATTTTAGTTGTATGTTTCATACTTTCAGGATTTAAACTGTAGACAAATGTTACTTACGTGTTCTTTATATTAGTAACTGCAAATTTAATAAAAATAATTGAGATACTTATTGAGAAATTTATATTCTTTGTCCAACCCAAATGGAAAATTGCTACAGATTATCCTGGTTCGGGCAATACTCGCAACATTGGTGGCGAGACTAATATAGATAAACTTGTTAATGGCAAGGGAATATTTGCCAAGTATGGTGAGGACATCTTCGATGACTATTGGATGAACTACTATAATGCATCCGATGCTGAACATGCCGGGATAGGTAAATCGCGTTATCATGATTTGGCAAGTTATGTGGAATATCTTCGTGAGCAAGGCAAACGTTCAAAAGTTTTTGATAAGTAGGATTAGATATGGCAGTAATAGTACCACCCATAAAGTCACAGGGTATCAAGACAAAACTTGTGCCTTGGATTAATGACCTCATATACCAGTCAGGTGAAAGTCTCTCTGGCAATTGGCTTGAACCTTTTTTCGGGACAGGCGTTGTAGGTTTGAATTCTCCACTCAATGGAAAGCACATAGCAGGAGACACAAATCCTCACATTATCAACTTTTACAACGGCATAAAAGACGGTTCCATTGACGAATACAAAATGCGCGGTTATCTTGAAAAGGAAGCGAAGCTTTTATCCACTGCCGAAGATGATGGCTATGAGCATTACCGTGAAGTAAGAGACAGGTTTAATAGTGAACACAGTCCTTATGATTTCATCTTTCTTTCACGTGCTGGTTTTAACGGAATGATGCGCTTTAACCGCAAAGGCGAATGGAATATACCATTCTGTAAAAAGCCAGACCGTTTCTCTCCAGCTTACATTACAAAAATTTGCAATCAAGTTGCAAAGGTAAGGCACATTATCCAACGCAAAGATTGGATCTTTGAAAATGTCACTTTCGATAAGATAATTGAACAGGCTCAAGAAGGTGACCTTATTTATTGTGACCCACCTTATTATGGTCGTTATGTAGATTATTATAATGGTTGGACAGAAGAAGATGAGGCTTTACTTTATAAGTTACTTGCTAACGCCAAAGCAAAATTTATCCTTAGCACGTGGCATCACAATGAGTTCCGCAACAACGAAATGATTGACCGTTATTGGGGCAACTTCAATGTTATGACGAAGGAACACTTTTATCATAGTGGCGGTCATATTGAGAACCGTCATGCAATGGTTGAGGCTTTAGTCTACAACTTCGACTTGAAACCATCTTCCCGTAAAGTCGTTCAACGTTCGCTGTTTGAACCTGAAGAAGCATTTGGGAGCGTGGTGACGAGAATGTAGTTTAAAAAAATATAGAAGATTTAAATGAAGGGTGTATAGAAAAGTTTTATAAATTAAATAATGACGAAATTAAGTTGATTACTTAGCTAAAAGTAGATGCAGTGGCATCTAACAATGTTCATTCAATACACCATCGGTAATGAAATTTTTTCCGTTATCGGCAAGTTTTTTGTTGCTGTCGTTTTTTTTTGCCGATAAGAGAGGCATGGGCAGGATGCATTACGCACGTGAGGGCATGGCTCTATGTTTTTTTCGAGGCTGAACAGTTGCTGGCAATATCAATAATCATAAAAAAGAGAAAAAGAAAGGTAATCTGATTTTTTTATGCTACTTTTGCAACTTGATAGATTATGTCACTGCGCAATCATCTCAGCGCTTGTGGCCACATTATATAATATATACCATAAAAATATATACAGGTACTGTCGTAAAAAAACGTGACCGGTTAGATGATTTGTTTTACGGCAGGCTTTTCTGAACACAAAATGTTCCGCATAAAGAAATTAGACATATACATAGCCAAGCAGTTCGGATTGCTCTTCTTCGGCGCCTTCTTCATCTGTCAGTTCGTGCTGATGATGCAGTTTCTGTGGCGTTATGTCGACGACCTCATCGGCAAGGGACTTAGCATGGAGGTGCTGGCAGAGTTTTTCTTTCACATGGGCATGATGCTCGTGCCGCAGGCGCTGCCGCTGGCCATTCTGCTGTCGTCGCTCATCACCTTCGGAAACCTTGGCGAGAACTCTGAGCTCACCGCAATAAAGGCGGCGGGCATCAGTCTGCTGCAGGCCTTCAGACCGCTGATTGTGCTATCGGCTTTCATCATGTGCCTGTCGTTTTATTTCCAGAATGAGGTGGCGCCGCGTGCCAATCAGAAAATTAGGCAGATGCTCATCGGCATGAAGCAGAAGAGTCCGGAGCTGGAGATACCGGAGGGCATCTTCTATGACGGCATTCAGAACTGCAACATTTATGTGCAGAAGAAAGACGTGGAGAGCGGCAAGCTCTACGGAATAATGATTTACCGCATGACGGGCAGTTATGAAGACCAGGCCATCATTCTTGCCGACTCGGGCATGATACAGACGACGGCCGAGAAGAAACACCTCGTGCTGACGCTATATGACGGAGAATGGTTTGAGAACATGCAGTCGCAGGAGCTTGCCAACAGCGCATCGGTGCCTTACCGCAGGGAGACGTTCGCATATAAAAAGGTGATCATTGACGATGACACCGACTTCAGCGAGGCCGATGCCGGAACGGTGTCGGGAAACGCACAGGGCAAGAGCCTGTCGCAGATAAGCGCGTCGATAGACTCGATGAGCAATGAGTTCGACTCTGTAGGACGGGAGAACTACAAGCAGCTTGCAGCATTGTATTATCAGAAGTCGACAGTGTCGAAGGCCGACTCGCTGAAGGCGGTGAGGATGGCGCAGACAGAGAACATTGACTCGGTGTTCGCACGTCTCAGCGTTGAGCAGCGGCAGCATGCCGTGGGCTCGGCACTCTCGCAGGTGAGGATGGAGCAGAGCGACCTGGAGTTCAGAAGCATGGTAATCAGTGACGGCGACAACCAGCTGCGGCGGCATAAGATAGAATATGTGAATAAGTTCACATCGGCACTGAGCTGCATGATATTCTTCTTCATAGGTGCGCCGCTGGGAGCCATTATCCGCAAGGGCGGACTGGGACTGCCGGTTATCATCTCCGTGCTTGTGTTTATCGTGTATTACATTCTTGACAACACCGGCTACCGCATGGCGAGGATAGGAGAGTGGGCAATATGGTTCGGAAAGGGACTGGCGCCCGCCGTGCTCATTCCGCTGGCTGCCTTCGTGACGTGGAAAGCCCTCAACGACTCGGCCGTGTTCAATGCCGATGCATATAAGCGTTTCTTCATGCATCTCTTCGGCATTCAGGAGAAAAGGCATATACAGGGCAAGGAGGTTGTCATTGAGGAACCGCATTATGCCGATGATGCCGTCAGGCTCGGCGACATCACGCGCAGGGTGAAGGAATATAACGACCGGCACAGCCTGAAGAAGGCGCCAAACCCGGTGGATGTGTTCTTTAAATATCATCCGGATCATGTCATTGAGGAGATCAGCAATGAGATGGAGAAAATCATCGAGGACCTCGGCAACACACGCGACAAGCAGATTCTCGTATTGCTGAACAGGTATCCTGTGCTGGCAGTAAAGGCACACACACGCCCGTTTGAGCGGCGGTGGATGAACATTGTGGCGGCGGTGGTCATACCGGCCGGACTGTTCTTCTACTTCCGCATGTGGCGCTACAGGCTGAGGCTGTGGCACGACCTTAACGTCATCGCGCGTGTCGATGATTCGGTTATCGACAGGATTGGCGAGATGAAAGACGCGGCCGGCACAAACGTAAACACAGGCATGTAACTAATAAGAATAAAAGGAGAATAACAACATGGAAGAGAATTTCAAGTTCAGCAGCATTGAGGACGCAGTCAATGACTTCCGTCAGGGAAAGTTTGTCATTGTCGTTGATGACGAAGACCGCGAGAATGAAGGCGACCTTATCACTGCCGCAGAGATGATAACGCCTGAAAAGGTTAACTTTATGCTTAAGAACGCGCGCGGCGTGCTGTGCGCTCCTATCACGATGTCGAGGGCCGATGAGCTCGACCTGCCGCATCAGGTGGCGGAGAACACGTCGATGCTCGGCACGCCGTTCACCATCACCGTAGACAAGCTCGAAGGATGCACCACCGGCGTGTCGGCCCACGACCGTGCAGAGACCATCAGGGCGCTTGCCGATCCGTCATCGACACCGCAGACCTTCGGACGCCCCGGACACATCAACCCGCTGTATGCACAGGACAACGGCACGCTGCGACGCAGCGGACACACGGAGGCCGCCATCGACCTGTGCAAGCTGGCAGGACTGTATCCGGCAGGCGCGCTCATGGAGATTATGAATGACGACGGCACTATGGCACGTCTGCCGCAGCTCATCGAGAAAGCCAGGGAGTGGGACATGAAGCTCATTTCCATCAAGGACATCATTGCTTACCGGCTGAAGAAGGAGACGAGCATAGAGGTGGGCGACGAGGTAGACCTGCCTACTACATGGGGACACTTCCACCTCATACCGTTCCGCCAGACCAGCAACGGACTTGAGCATATGGCGCTCATCAAGGGCACATGGAAGGAAGACGAGCCTATTCTCGTCAGGGTGCACTCGTCATGTGCCACGGGCGACATTCTGGGTTCCATGCGCTGCGATTGCGGCGAACAGCTGCACAAGGCAATGCAGATGATAGAGAAGGAAGGCAAGGGCGTGCTGATATATATGCAGCAGGAGGGCCGCGGCATAGGTCTGATGAACAAGATTGCGGCATACAAGCTGCAGGAACAGGGCCTTGACACCGTCGACGCGAACATACACCTCGGCTTCAAGCCCGATGAGCGCGACTATGGCTGCGGTGCGCAGATGCTGCGGCATCTCGGCGTGCACAAGATGAGGCTGATGACAAACAACCCGACAAAACGTGTCGGACTGGAGGCTTACGGTCTCGAGATTGTAGAGAACGTGCCCATCGAGGTGACGCCGAACAAATACGACCGTCGCTATCTGCTCACGAAACGTGACAGGATGGGGCATAGGCTGCATCTCTGATACGCATTTTACTTTTTCGCAATAAAAGTTGGCCGAATATGTAAGTTTGGTCAACTTTTTTTCGTTTTAATAAATAAAATGCTTAAATTTGCAACCGTTTTATATCATTAATCATTCAATCATGGCACAATTATCAGATCGTCTCAACAATTTGGCACCGTCGGCGACGCTGGCGATGTCGCAGAAAAGCAGTGAAATGAAAAGTCAGGGCATTGACGTTATCAACATGAGCGTCGGAGAACCTGATTATATGACCCCTGAAAACATTAAGGAGGCGGGAAAGAAAGCCATTGATGACAACTACTCGAAATATTCGCCCGTGCCGGGATATATGGCGCTGCGCGAGGCTATTTCGAGAAAGCTGAAGAACGAAAACGGACTGACTTATTCCACGTCGGAGATTATCTGCGGCACAGGCGGCAAGCAGGGCGTGTGCAACACGTTCATGGCACTCGTAAACGAAGGTGATGAGGTTATCATCCCGGCTCCTTACTGGGTCAGCTATCCGCAGATGGCAAAGCTCGCAGGAGGCGTGCCCGTTTACGTGTCGACAAACATTGCAAGCGATTTCAAGATGTCGCCGGAACAGTTGGAGAAGGCGATCACGCCCAAGACGAAGCTTGTGGTGCTCTGCTCGCCGAGCAATCCTACCGGCAGCGTATACTCAAAAGATGAGCTGAAGGCTCTTGCCGATGTGATTCTGAAACATGATGACGTGTTCGTTCTTGCCGATGAGATTTATGAGCATATTAATTATGTGGGACATCATGAGAGCATTGCACAGTTCCCGGGAATGAAGGAACGCACCATTCTCTGCAACGGCGTCAGCAAGGCATACGCTATGACGGGCTGGCGACTCGGATGGGTGGCTGCACCGGAGTGGATAGTGAAAGGATTCAGCAAACTGCAGGGACAGTACACCAGTGGAACATGCGATGTTAGCCAGATGGCTGCCGTTGAGGCGTATAACGGTCCGCAGGACTGTGTGGAGGAGATGCGCAAAGGCTTTGAGCGCCGCCGCGACCTCATTGTAAGCCTTGCAAAGGATATACCGGGATTCGTTGTCAACGTGCCGGCAGGTGCTTTCTATCTCTTCCCGGAAATCTCTTCATTCTTCGGGAAGTCTGACGGCAAGTATGTCATTAAGAACTCTACTGATTTCTCGATGTATCTTCTTGAGGTGGCTCACGTGGCTACGGTGCCGGGCGATGCGTTCGGCTCGCCGGAAGGATTCAGAATGAGCTATGCCACAAGCGATGACAACATTCGTGAAGCCCTCAGAAGAATTAAAGAGGCCTGTGCACGTCTTAAATAATTTGACTACGAAAGCAGAAAAACATAACGCCTTGGAATGACTGGCCAAGGCGTATTATAGTTTTTGTGCTGATTGCCGGCATGCTCTCTGCACCCTCATATATTATAATGTGTGAGCGCTGCCTTTGTGAAGGCGATGCTGCTTTTCAGAGAACTTGCTTATTATCTTAAAAACTGATTTATATCTATAGCTATAACGGTTCAGCGAAGTTTTATAGTTTTCCTTTTGAATATTTATTTTTTACGTGCGTAAAAGATATTTAAAAACATAATCTTGCACACAGACAGTTTTTTCACATTGTTAATGTCGTTAAAACTTCTTAAAAGTGTAAATTATTGTCTTTATTTTACTATCTTTGCCAATCGAAATTTGTTATATAATCACGTGTTCTGACATGGTTTTCTATCATTGTTACAAACGACACTGCTATATCAACAACAAGAATTTAATACGACAATTAATTTTTAATTCATAAACACTAATAATTAAATTTTAAAATTATGGCAACTACAAACAAAACAGCCAGCCCTAAGAAAAAATCAACAGGGTTCACAGGTATTCGTGCAGCTTTTTGGGTCATCGTTGTATGCTTCATTATAGCTGTTGCTTTCTTTAATTTGTTCCTCGGCGCTCCTGAGCACTTCGTTAACAACGATCCGACAGGTGCCGTTAAGGATGGTAACATTTGGGGAACTATCTACAAAGGTGGTATGGTCGTTCCTATCATCCACACGCTGTTGCTTACCGTTATTGCTCTTTCTATCGAGCGTATCCTTGCTCTGCGTACCGCTTTCGGTCACGGTTCTCTGCCTAAGTTCGTTCATAGCATTGAAGAGGCTCTTAACAATAACAACTTTGACGAAGCTCATCGTCTTTGCGACAAGCAGAAGGGTTCTGTTGCTAATGTAGTGCTCGCTTCTCTGAACGCTTACAAGGACATGGAGTCTGGCGCTAACGCTGCTCTGAAGAAGGCACAGAAGGTTGCAAAGATTCAGCAGGCTCACGAGCAGGCTACTCAGCTGGAGATGCCTACTCTGACAATGAACCTCCCTATCATTGCTACCATCGTTACACTGGGTACCCTTACCGGACTGCTCGGTACCGTAACCGGTATGATTCGTTCATTCGCTGCTCTGGCTGCCGGTGGTGGTGGTGACTCTCTTGCACTGTCTACTGGTATTTCTGAGGCCCTGATCAACACTGCATTCGGTATTTCTACTTCTTGGTGCGCAGTTATCTCTTATAACTACTTCACCAACAAGATTGATAAGTTGACATACGCCCTCGATGAGGTTGGTTATTCTATCGCTCAGACATACGAAGCAAACCACACAGAAGAGGCTTAATTTTTGCTAACCCTTTAAAATTTTATCACTATGGGTAAAGTAAAAATTAAGAAGAATGACGTCTGGATAGACATGACGCCTATGTCCGATGTCATGGTCCTCCTGCTTACCTTCTTCATGCTGACTTCTACGTTCACAAAGACGGAGCCGGTAAAGGTGGTAACCCCTGGATCTGTATCGGAAATAAAGGTGCCGGATAAAGACGTGCTGAACATCCTCGTCGGTAAAGACGGCAAGGTGTTCATGAGTATGGATAAGACTACGGACTTGCAGACTACACTTGAAACTATTGAATCTGATAACGGTATTTCTCTTACTCCTGCGCAGACTAAAAAGTTCAAGGATGATGCAATGTTCGGTGCTCCTATTGACAAGCTGTCTGATTATCTGTCTCTTTCACAGAGCGATATGGCTGCTACCATCAAGACTCTCGGTATTCCTACCGACAGTGTGAAGGATTCAAGCGGCAAGCTCGGCAGAAGTGAATTCCAGCAGTGGGTTCAGGCTGCCGTTGACGCTGCTCAGATGAACGGCGGACGCGATATGAAGATTGCTATCAAGGCTGATGAGAACACTCCTTATAAGACTGTCAAGAAGATCATGTCTGAACTTCAGGACATGGAGCAGAACAGGTACTATTTGATTACATCATATAAGAAGTTGGAGGATTGACAATGGCAAAACAAAAAGCAAGTAAACAGAAGAAGATGAATGTCCGTGTGGACTTCACTCCTATGGTTGACATGATGATGCTGTTGATCACGTTCTTCATGCTCTGTACCTCTCTGAGCAAGCCGCAGACCATGCAGCTCACCATGCCTACTAACGACCAGAACGTGCAGAATCAGGATAAGACTGCCACTAAGGCTTCTTATACTATTACTATCTATCTGGCCGCTGATAATCAGATTTATCACGTTGACGGTCTGCCTAACTACAATGATCCTTCATGTCTGAAGAAGACAACATGGGGTAAGAACGGTATCCGTAAGGTGCTCATGGAGCATACTACAGAAGACGGCACTAACCCTGTTGCACAGGTTATGAAGGCCAAGGAAGATCTCGACAAGAAGAAGGTAGCCAACCCTGCTCAGTATCCTGACAGCGTTTATCAGAGAATGCTTGATCAGATAAAGAGCGGTATTGTGAACGGTCAGCAGATTCAGACTATGACCATCATCATCAAGGCTACTGATAACTCCAGCTACAAGAACCTCGTTGATGCTCTTGATGAAATGCAGATATGCAGCATTGGTAAATACGTGATTGACAAGATTACTCCTGATGACAAGAAGTTGCTTGAGTCAGCTCATGTCAAGATGTAGTAGTTTTATTCATAATACGTATAATATTTAAAAGATAAGAAAATGGCAAAAATCGATCTAATGGACCCTAATTGGGTCAACATGGTCTTTGCTTCCAGAAATAAGGAATACGGTGCTTATCGGCTTCGTCTTGGAACTGGCAGTAGAAACTTATGGGCCATCATTATCATGCTTGCATTGGCTGCTGCTATCGCGGGTGTTATAGGTGTCAACAAAATTGTTGAAGCCAACAAGCCTAAGGTTGCCGTAACAAGCGGTGTTGACCTTAGTGCGCTCGCTAAGCAGAAGAAGAAAGCTAAGGTTGAGAAGAAATCTGAACCTAAGCAGCAGGAGAAGAAAGAAGTGGTTAAGGAAGTTAAGTCTTCTATCAAGTTCACTGCTCCTGTCATCAAACGTGATGAGGATGTACGTCCGGAGGATGAAATGAAATCACAGGCTCAGCTGTCACAGACCAACACCGCTATCGGTGCGTTCAACGTACAGGGTAACGATGAAGGTGGTGCCGTGCTGAAGGCCACTCAACAGATTATCACACAGGAACCGCCTAAGCATGAGGAAGTTTCTCAGACTAAGGTGTTCGACGTCGTTGAGCAGATGCCGTCGTTCCCTGGTGGTAACGGTGCTCTTATGTCTTACCTCGCTAACAACATCAAATATCCTGTTGTCGCTCAGGAGAACGGTATTCAGGGTCGTGTTGTTGTGTCGTTCGTCGTTGAGCGCGACGGTTCTATTACCGATGTTAACGTAATCCGTGGCGTTGACCCTTCACTTGACCGTGAGGCTCAGCGTGTTGTTCGTTCTATGCCGCGCTGGAACCCTGGTAAGCAGAATGGCCAGGCTGTACGTGTGAAATACACCGTGCCGGTTTCATTCAGACTTCAGTAATTTTTATTTGAACTGAAACATTTATTTATTAAATGGTTAAGAACTCATCTTACATATTAGTAGGATTACTCTCTGTTGTTCTTGTGCTTTTCTCATCATGCGGTGAGAAAAAGTCCAAGAGCGGCAGAACAGATACTTACTCGTCAGGGACAATTTCAATTGCCTCTGACGAGAGTTTTTCACCTATTGTCGATGAGGAACTGCAGGTTTTCCAAAACAGGTATCCTAAAGCTCACGTCAAGCCTGTTTATACAGACGAGACTTCTGCTATAAATATGCTTATGAAAGGCAAAATCTGCCTGGTGATAACCTCACGCAATTTTTCCGAGAAAGAATACAAGAACCTTCATGACAGGGATTTCAGGCCGAGAGCTCTTATCCTCGGTTACGATGGCTTGGCGTTTATTGTTAACAAGGCAAACAATGATACTTGTATTTCCATTAACAACATCAAGCGTATTCTTGCCGGTAAGGCCACAAAATGGAGTGACGTTGTCGCCGGTTCTCGAAGGGGTGATATAGAGGTTGTCTTTGACAGAAACAATTCAAGCGCAGTCAACTGGGTTGTTGATTCGCTGACGAAAGGCCAGGGCATTAAGAATCCTAATGTCTTTGCGGCCAAGAAAAGTGCTGAGGTCATTTCTTACGTTGAGAAGACTCCGGGCGCCATCGGTATTATTGGCAGTAACTGGCTGAATGACCAGGGAGATTCTACCAATGTTACTTTCAAGAAGAATATTCATGTGATGTCGGTTAGCAAGATGGCTGTGGCTACGCCCATGAACTCTTGGAAACCGTATCAGTATTATTTATATAACGGCAACTATCCGCTTATCAGAACTATTTATGCTCTGCTCAATGACCCTATCAACGGTCTTCCTTGGGGATTTGCCAACTTTATAGCCAATGACCCTATAGGTCAGAAGATTATTTATAAGTCTGCTCTTCTGCCTTACTCGGCTAGTGTAAATGTCAGAACTGTTCAGGTAAGCAATCAATAGTCTTCCTGTTTTAATTGAAAATATCCGCAGTTATTCTCTTTTGGAATATCTGCGGATATTTTTTTAGTAAAGTGAAAAAAATAATTCCGCTACTTTAATAACTATAATAACTATTCAACGATACTTATATTTGTACTTGTTTTATGTTAAAAATGTGTCTTGTGTTGTCCTGCGTGCAGGGTGCGGCCATTGTGGCCGTCCGCATTTCAGTCCCGAAACCGGAGGGGGTGCCCGCGCCATGCACGCGTTTCAAATATAACTTTGTCTTTTATTTATGAATAAGCATTCGCTGAAAAGTTACTTTATGCTTCAAAAATGTTAATGTTAGTCAATGAGACATAACATTTCTTTTATAATTTGCGCATTTTCATAAAAAGAGTGTACCTTTGCATTACTTATATTTGATGGACTATTCCATTTGATTTTTTTATCAGAGAACTCAAAAACTAACAATTTAAAAACTCACAAAACGAATATGACAAAGTTTAAGAATATACTGGCCATCGCACTTCTGTTCGTGCTCGGCCTCCCAGTTTCAGCTCAGACGGATAATCCGCTTGTTCAGCAGATTGCCAAGGTTCTTAAAGATCATCAGGCCGGAAAGAATACTGATGATTTTGTCAAGGATCAGGTGAAGAATTTCGTCAAGTTACACAAGAAAGATGCCAATGCCATTGCGGGTCTTGCACAGGCTTATTATGACATTAAGGACACTGCAAATGCAAAGAATTATGCAGAGCTTGCCATTTCTAAGAATAAGAATTGCGGCGATGCTTACTGCATTCTTGGCGATATAGCAGCTCTTCAGAGCAACGACGGCGGTGATGCTGCAATGTGGTATCAGAATGCCCAGACTATGGATCCTACCAATCCGAAGGGATACATCCGTTATGCAGCCGTTTACAGAGTGAGAAGTCCGAAAGAGGCTGTAAACGCTCTTGAGAATCTCAGAAAGGTGAATCCTTCATATCCAGTAGATGCCGAGGCCGGTAACATTTATTATAATGCTGGTCGTTTCAAGGAAGCTCTTGAGAACTTCAATAAGGTTAAGGACCTTGACAAGCTTGAGAAGAATTATCTCTTTGAGTATACCGGTGCTGCCTATTTTGCAGGCGACTATAATAAGAGTCTTGAGATTGCTGAGTATGGTCTGAAGAAATTCCCTAACGAGCCTAACTTCAACCGTATGGGAATGTATGACAACCTTATCAACAAGAACTACGAGCAGGCTGAGACTTACGGAAAGGCACTGCTGAGCAGCAATGATTCCGTTATCTCTGCCATGGACCTTCAGAATATGGGCCATGTCTACAATGGTCTGAAAGATTATCAGAAAGCAGTGGAATATTTCAAGAAGTCTTTGGACAAGGATTCTACTGTTAATGATGTCCGTCAGTATCTTTACAAGGCATATTCTGACATTGGCGACATTGACGATGCCATCTCTATATATAAGGAGTATGTCAACCACAAGGAGGCTAAGTCTAATGCAGACCTTTCAGAGCTTGCTTCTATTTATACCACAACGGCAGCCAAGACAGAAGATGCAGCTAAGAAAGACCAGTATCTTGCAGAGGCTGACAGCATCTGGGCACAGTATATAAAGGATTATCCTCAGGTTGCCGAGTATGGCATGTATATGCGTGCCAAGGTTAACGAGAACCGTGACCCTGATTATACCAAGGGAACAGCAAAGCCTTATTGGGAAGATTTGGAGAAAGCCGTTCTCTCACATAGCGAAAAGGGCGCAAATGACAATGCCTATTTGTCAGCTGTTTATTATTACCTCGGCGCATATTATTACACAGCCGGTAAGAAGGAAGAGGGCGACGTCAACTGGAAGAAGCTTCTTGAAGTTGATCCGAACAATGCCACGGCTAAAAAAGTACTTGGTGTACAGTAATATCTGTATGCTGTAAGATTCTTCTATTCAATTTTTTCATTTATAACTTGCCCGGAATAATTATTCCGGGCAAGTGTTTCGTTTTTTGTGTTTAGTCTTTTCACTGCTTATATTGCTTTTATGATACATGCAATCATACAACAATATAAGTAATATTTACCAGTATTTGTACTATAAGGTTTACTTACGTATATACTCACTGTGACGGCATCAGACAGTGACTCAGTGACTTCAAACATTAATTTTCTGAGTTTTCTATGCCTTCGTACTGCTAACGTTATAATCTGACATAAAGCTCTGAATATCACTAAAATAAATGCCATATTGTTTGGTAGTCTCAATTTTATTTAGTACCTTTATACTATTAATAATAGAAATACGACAATGGCACGACCAAGGATAGAAGGAACCAACTACAAGGTGACAATTCATAAGAATGGCAAGTATACATATGCCAGCACACAGCCACTTCTGGTTTAATGAAAACCTTCGACAATAATGCAGATCTGGTGGACGACATCCTATTAACATTTTAGCTTCTTTTCTTTATGTATAAGGGACTTGTGGCTCTTCTCTTTGATTTCTTGTTTTCAGTATTGCTTGTCAGCGCTATAGCATTACTCATCATGCCGTCAGTCAGTCTCGGGCGTGTCTATGGCTATGCATTGCCTGTTCAGATGAGTGATTCAGACAGTGTGCAGCTTTCAGACCGTGTCCTTTATCCCCGTACAATGCCGAAGTCAGGTGTCAGGCGTAGTTATGACGGCATAGATATATCGAAATATCAGGGTATAATAGAGTGGAAACAGCTTGCTGCCGATACCTGCATTCAAGTATTGTATATGCGTGCCACAAAAAGCAACGATTATGTAGATCCTGTCTATGAGTTTAATCTCACAGAAGCACATAAGTATGGTTTTAAGGTCGGGTCATATCATTTCCTAACGTCATTAGCCAGTGTCGACGAGCAGTTTGCGCTTTTCTTGAAAACGGCTGAGCCGCGCCGGCAGGACCTTGTGCCGATGCTTGACGTCGAGCCTGTGTATCTGTATAAGTGGAACAGGCAACAGCTTCAGGATTCCGTGGCTAAGTTTGTTTCTTTGATGCAAAAGCACTATCACTGCCGGCCAATGATTTACAGCAGCAGAAATTTCTATAACCACATGCTTGCCCCGCGTTTCGACAGCTATATCCTTTATATCGCATTCTATAATCGTTATGAGCCTGTGATTATCGGCGACAGCGGACATAATCTGTGGCAGTTTACCGAGCGCGGACACGTAAAGGGTATTCAGGGTTATGTTGATTTATGCCGTTTCACTAACGGAACAAAATTAAGGGATATAACCATTCGCCCTTAGATTGGGGTTACAGAGAGTGAGCATCTCCGAAGCTCAGCCTTCCTGATGCATGTCGTGTTCCCCAATCTGCGGTCGCTGCGCTACCCTTAGATTGGGGTTACAGAGAGTGAGCATCTCCGAAGCTCCGCCTTCACATTGATACATGTAGTGTTCCCCAATCTGCGGTCGCTGTGCTACCCTTAGATTGGGGTTACAGAGAGTGAGCATCTCCGAAGCTCCGCCTTCCCGATGCATGTCGTGTACCCCAATC
>OMUH01000053.1 GCA_900314195.1 uncultured Prevotella sp. | reverse complement strand
CGCAGAACACCACAATAAAGAATTTGTGCAGTATTTATAACAACTTTTATGTTATATGGATACTTGGCTAATAGGACTGACTAATTCTTTACTTGTTTTTTTGCATAAACTTTGTGTTGATTTTTTAATACTGTCAAAAATAAAAAGGGCTGACTCCCTAAAGTGAAATCAGCCCCAATTTTACACAATATGCCATTTGGAATAGGCATAACATTATGTTCTACAAACTTAATAAACCATATAAGAGAAAACCGATACCTGCTACGTATCCTTGAAGTGATGATATATAGGCATTAGTCCTCTTTGAAACTGGATTCTGTTTGTTATCATAATAGGTGTAGCAAGAGCAGATAATACCTAAATATATTGAAGTATAGGCATCATATTTCTGAAACACAATGTTCAATATCCCCAATGTTATACCACACAAAATCCATACATGGCAAAAATACCAAAATACTTTGTTTTTACAAAAAAATCTCTTAATTTCACACTTGGTACTTGACTCTTCCAACATGCTTTATTCTGCCGATTTACCACTCAAGTTGGAGAGTAATATGCTTCATCTTCCTTCATGGTCAAAACACCGGATACAACCATTGGGTCGGTGGTCAACAGCACACACCCCCAAGATAGACCAACACCAAATCCACAACAAGCAAGATGCTGATTACCTTTAACCAGTTGTCCCGATAGTTCGGAAACGAGCGTAAGGGGAATGGAGGCCGAGGATGTGTTGCCATATCTATCAATACATATTGGTACTCTGTTCTCTTGCAATTTCAATCTTTTGGTGATTAGCGACAACATTTTCTTGTTGGCTTGGTGTAGTACTACATAGTCGATGTCTTCCAGCTTTTGGTTATAATGCTGACAGATTTCCCTTATGGAATTGGGTGCCACACTTGAACCAAACAGAAAGACATTCATGCCATTCATCCGGCATTCTAACCGCGAGTAGAGCCTATCCCCTATCTTGTCTTTCTGAAACGATTCGAGCGTGATGGGGTTGCGGGCGCCACCGTCAGGGATAATGATGTCGCTATATCCTGAACCATCGGTGCCAAAGAGGAACATGAATCCATCGGAGCCTTCGCAAAACTCCAAGGCTGTCACCGTGCCTGCAAAGCCGAAGAGAGGGTCATCGGCATCAAAATGACGTTTGGCGTCGCCCACCATCAGCAGCGCCCGTTTCATGTCGCCGGTTTGAAGCAATGACGAAGTCGTGGCAAGTCCATAGACCCATCCGGAGCAGCCCAAGGAAAGGTCTTCGCAGAAGCACTTCTTGCTTAGCCCGAGCCGGTCTTGCAGAATACAGGAAGTGGCGGGATAGAAGTAATCTTGCGTTTGCGACAAAAAAACAAGGCAGTCTATGCTGTCTTTCTCCCAACTTAAATCGTCGAGAAGCCGCAAGGCTGCCTTATAACAAAGGTCGGAAGTGGTAAGGGTCTGCGAAACGTGCCTTTGTGCGACACCTGTGGTATGGACAAAGTCTGAAGCCTTGTAGCCAAGACCACTCATGCTTGATTCATCATTGATGACGACTTGCTCTGGCACGTTTGCACAGACCCCTGCTATTCTGACATTTTTTACCTGAAGAAAAGACATCGGCTTAATACTTTAGAAAGCCGAGAACTTCCTTGCCCCAAGTTGGGTTGACAGATGACGCGTCTTCCTTTTCGAACATCTGCTTCAAGTAGTTAACTTCCTTGACAACGTTCATGTCTTTGGTTGCGCCCATGAACTTGCCCATCTGTTGAGTAAACACGAAGCGGATGGTCTTGGCCCGCGGATTCTCTAGATTGAATTTCTCAGCGATGCCACATTCCCTCAGTACATTGGCGTAATACTTCTGTCCATTGGCTTGAGGGTTCAGGGCGATGAGTATGTAATAGTAGTAGGCTTTCAGGGCATGTATCTCAGACTGGTCGGCACCCTTTTGCTTGCTGGCATTGTCAATGACCGGAAGATACTGGGTAGCCTTCTGCTCAGCATCTTTCGACTGCCTATTCATTAAGCAATCTGTGATGCCAAGGTAAGCCTGATAGTAGTAAGGGAGCCAAGCGTCGGGATACATCTTGCTGATTTGTTCCATGTCGGCCACGGCAACATCCAAGTTAACGTTCTGGGAGGGGTCTGAAATTTTGGCGAACTCTTGTAGAATAAGAGAGTCGCATGTTGAGGATTCATTGTTACGCGCCTGCTTGGTGATTTGTGAAGACACATTACAAGACAAGCAGCATGCACACACGAGAAGTAAGATCCATTTTTTCATGTTCTTTTAATTTTTTATTTTAATATAAATATCTTTATTCTTGTTCAATTGGAAGCTGGTTGCCTTGAAACTTGGGAAGCCTGTGGTGTTGTTGGATACGCCATAAGGCTCAAGTGGCATCCCGAATATCTGGTTCATTTTCTGATCTTCGTTAACATCTTGGTAAAGCTTGACGGCATACACACCGGCAGGTAGCTTCACGGTAACCGTTATCTTGTTGTTGTTCGCCTTAACACTTCGTCCAACATAGTAGGTGTTGGTCTTGAATGTTGATTCATTATTGAAGATACCGATCATCAAGTTGCCTTTATGAATCAAGATGTTTTCTATGTGTATCTTCAGTTGGCAATATCTTACTCTTGCTATGACCTGAATAGGCATAAGAAGCAACAAGACGAGGAATAACTTAAAAATTCGAGATTTCATAAGCATGTGTTTTCTTTAGTGATATGAATAATGTGATATAGAAGAATCGGTCTCTTGAAGCCTGTACTGCCTTTCTTGCAAACGCTCCGGAACCATCGCCCATGCTTCTATACTGATAATTAAAGATGTTGTGCCTGTTGAAAAGGTTGGTGGCCGACGCATAGAGTATCACGCTCGGACTCAGCAAGAAGGTCATGTTCAGTCCAAAGCTGTTGTAGGGTTTCGTCGTAGCGTTCATCCAACCTTCTTTCTGAGGGTTGGTATAGGGACGGCCGCTGGCAAAGTCGTTTGAGACGCTGACAATGGCCTTTATTGGGGCGAAAAAGTATTTCAGCGTGACGTGGAAGTTATGTTTTGACACATATTGCGGCTGGACATAATCATTATATTGCAGGTATTTGCGCTTTGAGTCGTTGAAGGAATAAGCCAATGTTGTGGTAAGGTTGGGGACAAGCGATTGGTCCTCAAGGAAAAAGTCAAAGCCCTTGCTACGGCCTTTGCCCTCTAAGCCATTGGCATCATAGGTGAGAAGATGGGAGTAAAGCTTGTAGTAGCCCTCCATTCTCAGTACAGTCTTTTCATTTTGATATTGCAAGCTTAGAATGGCGTGGTTGGCATAGCTCTGGCACTTCCTGTAAGGTCCGTAGACATCGTAGTCATCTCCAATCACCTGACTGTATCTTCCGAAGAGCGCCGACACTTGAAACTCCTTATTGGGTATATAGCTAAACGTCACCCTTGGCATCAGATAAGGGTGCTGATTGGCGACGTTGTTCTCCATTCTCAAGGATAGATTGGAGAATAGCGACTTCGACAATTTATACTGGCCATCGGCAAATATGGCATATGACTGGTAATTCATGCTCAGCTTGCTGACCGAATCAATTATTGACTTCTTCCAATAATTACGTATATAGTTCTCGGCTCCGAACTTAAAGTTGACCCTGCTTCCAATGGCTTTAGTTACATACGTCTTGACGTGCACCTCATTCTTGAAATTGACGTAATGGTCACCCGAGACCAAAACTCCATAGATATTTTCCTTGACGAAAGAATTGGCGATTCCAGAGAAAAGAGACCACCGTTTGGGAAGCTGGAAATAGAAAGCGCCATTGGCATAGACATTATCCTCCGTCATCTTTAAATCGCGTTCGTTGGGGTCGAAGTCATCCGTCTCAACACCATATTTCAGGCTTGTGTTATTATAGCTTGCATACGACTTGAAAATGATGAACGGCGTGAACTCTTTCTTCCATTGCATTTCGGTGGTAATCTTCTGATAAGGTTTTTTCCAGTCATATCTATCGGGGCACATCTTGTTGTATAGACCAAGGTTCATAAATTCCGTATTGAACGACAAAGAACTTGTAGTAAAGGCCTTTGTCCCACCCACGGCAGCACTGAGCGGCGAGATATTGACACCAAGTTTGTCGCATGAAGATACATCGGTAGTTTCCATGGGAAGTATGGATGAAAGAGCCTGGCCGTATTCTCCAGCATAACCACCCAGTGAGAAATTGATGCCCTTAAAGAGAAAAGGGGAGAAGCGGCTTCTCGTCACCGTGTTGGAAGGCTCCTCGTCGTAGGGGTTGAGCACGTGCATACCATTGATGAATACCTGACTCTCAAAGTTGTCCCCTCCCCTAACATATAGCCTGCCGTTCTCTCCCACTTTTTGCACACCAGGCAACGACTCTAGGGCGGCGAATATATCTCCACAAGAGCTCCCCGTCATCACCACGTCATAAGCATCCAGTTTCTTCAGTTTGCCATAGCTTCCAAAATTAAAGTTGCTGGCCACTACCTCCACATTACTTAATGACAGTCCATCCTCCTTCATCATAATATGAAGGGAAGACAAACTGTCCACCTTATTATATAAGGTGTACTCTTTGAATCCGAGATAGGTGCTTCTGAGTGAAACCATTCCTTCTGCCGTGGTGAAAAACTCAAAATGGCCAGTGCTGTCCGCTATGCCCCCGTCAATAGTGTTCTTAATATATACGCTGGCACCTGTTAAGGGGTGTTCCTTATTGTCGACAACGACTCCACTTACCTTATGCTTAACCTGGCCTGCTGCTTCCAAGGAAAAAAGAATGAGCCCCAGTACCCATATTATGTTTGTCTTTCTCATATTATTACGTTGATAAACATAGGCAAAGATAATCTAAATTTTGTCTTGTATAAAATAGGTGAAACAGATAACGTAAATTAATGACATTTAACTAATCTACAAACCGGCATGATTGCTGAATGGCTATTTTCAAGGGCGAATGACTATACACAAGCTTCAGTTTCCCATTCAGAGCACGAATAAGCTAAAAAACTGCCGTTCGTCTTTGTTTTTAGCTATCCAAACTTGGGATTGTGAATGACTAAGCAAAAATTATTGAAGGAAAGAAATTACCCCTAACTTTGTCGAAAAAAGAAGAGATATGGTTAACGAGATTTACAAAAAATTTTATGACTTGGCACTGGGGCAGTATGATGTCGATGCCTTTATTAAAGATGTATTATCGACAAAGGACTTGCTCCTTGTTGACCGGTTGTCGTTTCAGGCGTTTTGTTGTGCCCTTCTCGCGGACAAGACAAAGGACATCCTTCAGATTAAGCAATACTTTAAAGAGGTTTGCAAGTATCTCAACCAGTCATTATCCATTGACAACGAAGGCTACACCCCACATCTGGTCAGATTGATGATTGAATCTCACATGCATGACGCACAATTCATTGACCACAGACCAGAAGACTCCCACTTTATTAAGAGCTATGCTGGAGCAGATGTGAATCCTTATCTCGTCCGGCTTGGAAAAGAACTGATTGAGAATTTGCCACAATCAACCAAATAATCTCAGCCCCATGCAGACTATTCAAAATAACAATATTATTGTAATCGACGACTTTGTGGTGGTGGCGGGATTCGATGGCGATGCTTTGGAAAAAATTAAGAAGAGTTACGCAGAGCAATTCAAGATGGCCAAAGAAATCTATCCCAATAGCACTTCAAGAATGGAGGTGGTATCGACAATGAGCAAAACGTTGTTTGTAGACCTAATGAGCAAGGTGCGTAACGGATATTCCATCCTTTGGGCGGTAGATTGGGCCGTCAGTTATTCTGATTCCAATGTCACAGCCACAGTCAACTTCTTGAACCATGAACTCTTGGTTCCAAAGGCAATGGCCATCTTCTCGTCTTTGCTGAGAGTGCCTATCATTCCTCTATCTGCCCATTACAATGAGAGCTATGTGCCCGTCTGCCATTTTGTAGACATCATCCCACCGGTCCTCTCCATGAAGGACAAAGATAAGATTACAGAGGTCATGCAGAAGCTTTATGACATCTTAGCCGACAATGTGACCAAACACCCTGAACAATGGCAAGGTTGGTTTTTCATACATCGGCTCTTGAAAGACAGGGGCCATAAGGCTACAAACTTTCCTATGCCACAGAATATGGCTGCCTGCAAATACAAACTAAGTACCATCGCAAAATTGTTCAAGATAGAAGATAATTGGTTTATAATGAATGTGCGAACGGGAGCCCTGCTCGAAATGAACCTTGAGGCTGCACAAAAGATACTACACCATGAGGCTGACAGATTGAGCAACGAAGAGAAGCGGTTAATGTATAAGAATGGCATGTTGGTCGAATAACGCTTTCAATGATGATGTGTATTTCCTTGATACTGGAATTTGCTCATTGACACAGCGAAGTTTCAACTTATAGCCATTTGAGTTGCCAACTATTTTCTCAACCATATCAATATTAATGATAAAGGAACGATGACATTGAATAATATGATGATTGCAGATACTGTCAGAAATATTCTTAAAGGTTGTTTTGAGTTCCCATGTATGGACTTCGTGGCTTCTGACAAAATGCACGTACACCTTATTGCATTG
Source organism: uncultured Prevotella sp. (assembly GCA_900314195.1). Classification (GTDB taxonomy): domain Bacteria; phylum Bacteroidota; class Bacteroidia; order Bacteroidales; family Bacteroidaceae; genus Prevotella. The sequence continues at coordinate 1,156 of OMUH01000053.1, read as the reverse complement.
TACCTCGGCATAAAGAAACTCATTCTGTTCAATCTGAAAGTCGTTTTTAGAGGAATATTTGCCAAAATTAATTATGTTTGAAATCTCTTCTTTTTCGTTTAGGACGGAACTCCTGTCAGCTTTTATTCTAAATCTATTATATTGGTGATACACCATAAATAGCGAAGGAAACAGACCTACCGAGAAAGTGATAAAGATCCAATGCATAAACGAAGAGGGAGAGAGAGCCATTGAACTAAATGTGAGATAGGTATAGAAATAATTGGCTATGGAAATAAAAAAAATGACGAAAGCTGTTAGCAGGAGTTCAAGTCCTATGTTCCAAAAAGGGAATAGCTTATCGCAGCCTATCTTTACAGGATTAATCAATAGCATAGATGAGAACGTGACGGCAGCATACCCAAAGGCCAGCAACCAAATGTTCCCATCGTATTTGTACAGGTTAAAAGGTCGTAATAATAGCAATATCACCATGATGGACAAGGAAACAAATAGCGCATCTCTCAACTTAATCAATTGAAAGGGATAGTCTTTTATGAGTAAGTTCATGTACTTCATAAAATTTAATTTCGTCATACAAAATTAGTATTAATCATGGAATTTATCGAGAATTTTGATATGAAAACTCTGTTTTTAAATAACATTAACTCAAGCGTTACAAAACAAAAATGGAATTCATTATAAAAATAAATAAAACATACAAAACAAGCAAGGCATAGACTTTTATATAACATGAAAACGAAAGAAATCTATGAGATTATTGTCGAGTCGGTAAAAAAGAACATGCAGAATAACGACATGGCAACAATGGTAAACGGTCAGACGGCACTGATTGGACGAAACAGAGTCGTTGATTCGTTAGGGTTGGTAAACATTCTTGTCGACGTAGAGACGACCTTACTGGATGAGGGAATCAATGTCTCGCTGACCTCAAGCCATTGCCGCTTTCTTCGCTTTATATGAGACCAATAATATGATTATCATCATAACAGACAAGGATGCGGACATTGTCAAGCAGAAAATACTCACAAATCCCATACATTCCGCTCGATTTAAGATAAAATAATATAACTTTAAACCAAATTTCCCATTTAAATGAAGATATCATCCATATTAAAACAGAAGCGGACATGGAGCATCATGCTTTTCTATGTTC
>OMUH01000029.1 GCA_900314195.1 uncultured Prevotella sp. | reverse complement strand
TCTCCTCTACACTGGGATAGAGGTCCACACCGTCGAAGGTCTGATAGATCTGCCCAATGGAGCTCTTGAAAGAGTCGTCCTTCTCGTTGCCGAAGAGAGGGGAGTAGCCGAACTTCTCTTTCAGCACATTGATTTCCTTCATAGCGTTCTCGTAGGTGGCGTGAAAGGTCTCCTTGCTGGTGGTCTTGCTGATGCTCAGCCGCTGATAGTCATAGTCGTCGAGGGTATCAAGTGCATAGGTGTAGTCGACGACGACCTTGAAGAGCGCATTGCTCTCGTCGGTCGTTGGCAACGGCTGCTGTTGCAGGGTGCGTCCAAGCACCTGCACCAGTTGCCGGAGCTCAGAGATCTGCTGCTTGCGAATGCGCTCGTTCACGGCATACCCCTTGATGAGGTATTGCTTCAGCACGCTGTTTGCCCATTGGCGGAAGCGGACACCCCTAATAGAGTTCACTCTATATCCTACAGATATTATCATATCGAGGTTATAATAAGGAATAGATCTGCTTACAGTACGGTTTCCTTCGATACGAACTTGTGCATTTTTTGCACAGGTTGCTTCTTCCTCCAATTCTCCGCTTTTATAGATATTGCGGATATGTCGGTTGATAACAGTCCTATCCGTCTGGAAGAGTTCACTCATTTGAGTTTGTGTCAGCCACACGGTTTCTCCTTTCAAGAGTTGGATTCACTTATCCACTCGGATTCATTCTTCACGACTTATAGGAGCTTAGAACATTGAAACCTTACAAAATCACAAGACGATAGGATTATCCAAACTGGACACACCTATCGCCTTGTTAATAAGAACTGATATAACCTTTATAGATCAGCCTTTGTCAATTCGCGTTTTGCTACTTCAATAGCACGAAACTGCAATTCTTTTTCGCCTTCTATGGCATCCAATATTCTGTCTGCCAGCCACAAGGTGAGCAGCTCTTTCTCATCCACATGAAAGTATTTAGCCAGTTGGGGTACCTGGCTTCTCTTTGCTCGCCTATCCCCACGTTCTATCTTACTGAACATTGGAGTATCAATTTCTAAGTATGCAGCCACTTGGCGTTGCAGTATTCCTTGTTCGTCTCTAAGAGACCTTATCTTGTTTCCTAATAACATTATGAATTCAATTTTGAGTTTGCCTAAAAGTATTGAAAAAAATCATTCAACAACCTTCCATTCGCCTCCATTACGTGAGCCTCCAATGCGAATTATCCTACCGCTTTGCTTTAATTTTTTGATATGGTAAGCAACTCCATCTTCTGTTATACCACATACGGATGCTATTTCTTTTGCCGTAACCTTAGGATTTTTGCTGATTATTTTTAGAATAGTTTCCGTAGTATCGGCAGAAGTTTCCGTAGTTACAGAGGATGTTTTCGTAGTTGTTTCCGTAGTATCAGCAGGAGTTTCCGTAGTTACAGAGGATGTTTCCGTAGTTCCATTAATATTTCCCTCAAGTATACGATTTGTCCAACGTACCTGAAGGTCGTCACTCAAATGCTCACGATAGTCTGGGAAAAACTCTTGGCAGCACTCTGGGTCGGTAATACTGTTAGTCTTGCCAAACATCAGCATGCCAGCAACAGTGAATCCTTCCGTTGATGTGGCTCTATCTTTGCAGCAATAAGGAACGCTCCGGTTTGCCACTCTGTATTCTTCAAAAGCAAGCTTAGAATCATGCTGCATGACACAGTTCAGATGACGCCCCCTATCCGACAAAATATTTCATATTGAAATTAGTTTAAATTAAGTAATCTTCTAAGTATCCCCTCATCTCCCTAAACATAATCACCGGTGTGACCTTCTTCAATGTCTCTTCATCGACAATGCTATTCACATGCAAGCAAGACTGTAGCTGCGGCTTCAACCACTCATTATTCCACAACTCCACATCCTTATCCCCAGCAACAACACGACACAAGCGCATCTTATATGGCGACTTGCCATTTTTCTTGTCTTGCTGATACGTTATGTTTTGCAGCCAGAGCTGGTTGTAGTCGGAGTTTGGTTGATTGCAGAGCTTTGAATAAACGAGACTGATGATAGCGCTTTTTTCCTTTTCATCTTTCAAGGAGTCCACCATTCGGCTAAATACTCGCAGGGCGTAATGGCAACAGCTGACATTCTCTAAGGCTATTTGTGCACAGACCGCTGACATGGCTCGGATGCTGCCTCCTATAAGTCTGCGTTGCTTCATTACTTTTTCGGTCTTTGGTTTACCTCCTTCTATAATAGGTATGGTGGTAACCTCTTCTTCATAAGGCTTGAGCCAATCTTCGATTCTTTTGTCTATGTCCGAGAGCATAGTTTTTATAGAACCACTATCGGGATATTGCCGAGCAAACAGAAGTATGTAGAGCAGGTGTTTCTCAAAACTATCAAAGTCACAACCTTTCTTATTAAAAATAGGTGTGTTGTAGATATAGGCAAGTTTGTCTGGCTTGACGGCATCGGTAACTATACTGTCGCTAATCTTGGTCTTCTTGCTGTTCATACGGAAGTTCAGACTCTCCAACACGTGTTGCAGTGTATATGAAATCTTTTCAAGAACATCCTTATCGTTACAGAATATACGGTAGTCATCACGGTAACGGATGATTTCGTAAGGAGCTTTGATACCCTCTCTCTTTATTGCTTCGTGAAGCAATAAATCGGAATAGCCAAGGATGATTTCGCCAATAAAGTCAAATATGGCACTTCCCTGCGGAATCCCAATGTTGCGCCCTTGTTGGAAGGCACGAAGAAACTTTTGGATGTTCTTAGCTATCGGATTTTTTGTTTTCTGTTCGAATTCTGTATCTTTGAATGAAAATGCCCAATCAAATGCTTGTGGATTCACCGAACCATAACAGTTGGTGATATCAGTAACGAACATATAACGATATTCCAAGGACAGCTCTATGCTTCGCTGTTCAAGCGTATTCCACCAGTTGAGTATAGTTGTGGACTTATGAAATGGCTCTTTCGTTTTAGGTATGACAGGCAATGCGCAAGATGTAATATGTGGCACGGTGAACGTCTCAAAAAGTTGCTTTACGACAGTCCATGACTGTTCATTGCAAATTTCCCTGACAAGGAAATAATAAAGGAATGGATTTGCAAGAATAATAGGACGAACAGCATAGCGACCATCCTTATTAAGCAAAATGTCTAGGTTTACATCTGGTAACTGCTCTGGTGACATACCCTCTTGCAAACACTCCTCATAGGGCGTTTTGCCAACTGCGTTCTTGACATTTTGGAGCAAATCATCGAATACAAAGTATTCAGGTAGCTCAAATCCATGATATTGTTCTGATTTCAAAAAGAAATCCATTGCCTCTGTATGATTAAGACTAAGTATATTTTTCGTTTTTTCGGTCATATATATTATGTTGATTTAATGTTCTACATCCGGTTTCATCGCATTCTATGGTACATACGCTGTTGCCACCAAATACCCATCAAACAATTCTACTAACACACGCTGCTGTCCAGCAATTCTTGCTACCTTGCCACGTATATCCTTAAAATCACCCTCTGTAATCACTACTTCATCCCCTAACTTGTATTTGATGTTCTCTGAAGTAACTGGGATGATGTGAGGATTATGTATGGAGGTTAAGCGAATGAAATTATCCATAGCGGAGTCAGATATGACAAGTGGAGGATTCTTGGTTGGCAATTTTTCACAATGTGAGGTATGGTCGTAATAGTAACTCAACAAAGCTATATTTTCAAGAGGCTTGATGCTCTTGTCTTGCAAAAGAGAATCAACTTGTTCTGTTGAGGCATGAACAAAGAGAAATGAGGAGAGAAGAGGCTCTGTGATGATTCGCTCTTTCCTTTCTTTCTTACCTCTTTATATCGTAAAGGAACATAACATTCGAGTCCTTTAGCTTCTACCAATGCTTTTGCCTTAATAATACGCCCATACGAAACGCGCAGACAAACCATTGCTTGTTTTCAAATGGCACATTCTCTACCGGCACCCCATCTTTGCACTCTTGGATGGAGGGCGTACAAGAGGTAAGTCTTGCACTTGGACACGATGGACCTGTGTCAGTAGGTTGTCCATTATACAATGAAGCGTCAGCCGTTGTAGGCTGTTTGGTGTTATCTCCCAATGTTATTGATCAGAGGTTAGATTAAACCAATAGACTTTTTCTTGATAGAATTGTCAAATATTGACTACAAAAATAAAGAAAGTTGTTGATATTAAAGAACTATATCTTGGAAATCTTAGCATTAAGGGCGATTTTTAATATTTAGAGAGTGCATTGCCCAGTTATAAATAAAAAGCTATTGCCATTGCCCAGTTAGTGTCACTACAAGCTACATCTATTTTTACTGATAGTTATCCATTTTTACTGAAAACGAATTATGTGGAGCTATGAGCATCTATATTTGACTTGTTTTTGCTTGTTTCAATCTCATAATTTAGCATCCATATTTGTACCAACAAAAGCTAAATTGCTGATTATCAGTATGGCTTATTTTCGAGGAGGTGAAGTAACCAAGGAGCGAAGGCAGTGGCAAGCTTGCTTGACACTGCTGAGCGACGACGGTTACTCGGCGAGAGCCAAATACCAAGGAGCGAAGGCAGTGGCAAGCTTGCTTGCCACTGCTGAGCGACGACGGTTACTCGGCGAGAGCCAAATACCAAGGAGCGAAGGCAGTGGCAAGCTTGCTTGCCACTGCTGAGCGACGACGGTTACTCGGCGAGAGCCAAATACCAAGGAGCGAAGGCAGTGGCAAGCTTGCTTGCCACTGCTGAGCGACGACGGTTACTCGGCGAGAGCCAAATACCAAGGAGCGAAGGCAATGGCAAGCTTGCTTGCCATTGCTGAGTGACGACGGTTACTCGGCGAGAGCCAAGTAATATTGACAACTATCAATAACGATAAATAATGAAATGGGTGTAGCTCAATGAGTTACACCCATTTTTATTTTGGTTAATCTTTGTATAATTACCGATTTCTTCCGAT
>OMUH01000165.1 GCA_900314195.1 uncultured Prevotella sp. | reverse complement strand
GCAAAGGTCGAAAATTTACAGCTTATAGAAAAGGCGGCCTAAAATGGATGGTTACTGAAATTCATGTTCTGACTTATTGAAAATTATAAATAAATCTACGTTGGGTGTTGGTGTTGCGATATATTATGTCTGTTTAATCTACGGGGGACTATACCGAAAAATACTTAAAATATTTGTGAGAGACAATTTTATTTTATACTTTTGTAAGTAATATATCTTTAAGCCTTAAACAAAAAGCTTTAACGTTTGATTATTTTTTCATAACATATTATTTAATTCAATTAACACTATTACAAATGGCAGAAAATAACAATCAGCCGAATGAGGTTCAGTTGCAGATAAAGCCGGAAGTTGCTGAGGGTAATTATGCAAACTTGGCTATGATAACACATTCATCAAGCGATTTCATCCTTGATTTTGCAGAAATGCTTCCAGGTATGCAGGCACCGGTGGTTAGCAACAGAATTATAATGGCTCCGGAACATGCAAAGCGTCTTCTTGCTGCTTTGCAGGAAAATGTTTATAAGTATGAGCAGACTTTCGGTAAGATAAACATTCCTAACCAGCAGCCTCGTACCATCGCACCTTTTAAAACAGGCGAGGAACCAGAAGCTTAAGCTTATAGATTAAGTAGGTTTTAATATACGTTTTAAATAAGGAAATCCGTCTCCGGCTTATTTTTTTGCCGGAGGCGGATTTCTGCTTATGTCTGTTTTGTTAAATATGCTTGTTGTATGATGATTGTATAATATGTGGTTTTGCTATCCTGTAACTGGGCGTTTGTAGTTGAAATTGTGTACTTGTTATTTTCTAAAGTGTTATAGAATGGAAAAGTTTTATTTTTTTAACCTAAGAATATATACGAAAAGTTATTTTTTCTTAAATTATAAGCTCGATTATAAAATCATTTTCTTGTTGTTTTCTTGTTACAATAAAAATGTGTACCTTTGCAGCCCGAAACAGACATGTTGTAAACGGTCTGTAATAGCTTGATAATAAACAAAATAAATATAAATATTAAAAAAGTAAATTATGCCTACTATTTCACAATTAGTTAGAAAAGGCAGAAAGGTGATTGTTGACAAGAGCAAGTCACCGGCTTTGGACAGCTGCCCGCAGCGTCGCGGAGTCTGTGTACGTGTTTATACGACAACTCCTAAAAAGCCTAATTCTGCAATGCGTAAGGTCGCTCGTGTGCGTTTGACAAACCAAAAAGAGGTTAACTCTTACATTCCTGGAGAGGGACATAACCTTCAGGAACACAGTATTGTTCTTGTTCGCGGCGGTCGTGTAAAGGACCTTCCTGGTGTTCGTTACCACATCGTTCGCGGTACGCTTGATACCGCAGGTGTTGCTAACCGTACACAGCGTCGTTCTAAATACGGTGCAAAGCGTCCTAAGGCTAAAAAATAATTAGCAAGGACATCAAAAAACATTAAGCGCCGAAGACTCACAGGCGGAGATGCCTGAGAGTCTTAGGCCTTTTGCAAGGAGGATTTTTTATTTTATTTTAAGTTTTGCTGGAGTAGTATTAATTAAAAGGTTGAGTAAATGCTTAAGTGTGAGCATTGAAGACAGAATAAAGTACAGCCTCCGCAAGATTAATTTTTTTATTATAATGAGAAAAGCAAAACCAAAGAAGAGAGTAATCCTGCCGGATCCTGTCTTCAATGACCAGAAGGTCTCAAAGTTCGTTAATCATTTAATGTATGACGGTAAAAAGAATACCTCATACGAAATTTTCTACAAGGCTCTTGACACTGTAAAGGAAAAGAGTAAGGATGCAGAAAAGTCTCCGCTGGAGATTTGGAAGCAGGCTATTGACAATGTAACGCCTCAGGTGGAAGTTAAGAGCCGCAGAATTGGTGGCGCAACTTTCCAGGTTCCTACAGAAATTCGTCCGGATCGTAAGGAAAGTATTGCTATGAAGAATCTTATAGCTTTCGCACGTAAACGTGGTGGAAAGTCTATGGCTGAGAAACTCGCAGCTGAGATTCTTGATGCTTTCAACAACCAGGGTGGTGCTTTCAAGCGTAAGGAAGATATGCACCGTATGGCTGAGGCCAACCGTGCTTTCGCTCATTTCAGATTCTAATAAACTTCTTAATTATTCAGTATAAAAAATGGCAAACCGCGATTTACATTTGACCCGCAACATCGGTATTATGGCTCATATTGATGCTGGTAAGACTACAACATCTGAGCGTATACTGTATTACACTGGAAAAACCCATAAGATTGGTGAGGTGCATGATGGTGCGGCTACTATGGACTGGATGGTTCAGGAGCAGGAGCGTGGTATCACTATTACATCTGCTGCTACCACATGTAACTGGAATTGGGAAGGAAAGACTTATAAAATAAACCTTATTGATACTCCGGGACACGTTGACTTTACAGCTGAGGTTGAGCGTTCTCTTCGTGTTCTTGACGGTGCTATCGCTACTTATTCTGCTGCTGACGGTGTGCAGCCTCAGTCTGAAACTGTTTGGCGCCAGGCTGACAAGTATAATGTTCCTCGTATCGGTTATGTTAACAAGATGGACCGTTCTGGCGCAGACTTCTTTGAGACTGTACGCCAGATGAAGGATATTCTCGGTGCACACCCAGTTCCTGTTGAAATTCCTATCGGTGCTGAAGAAAACTTCAAAGGTGTTGTTGACCTTATCAAGATGAAGGCTATTCTGTGGCACGATGAGACAATGGGCGCTGAGTATGAGGTTGATGATATTCCGGCTGATCTCGTTGACGAGGCTAACGACTGGCATGACAAGATGCTTGAGGCTGCTGCCAACTTCGATGATGAGGTTATGGAGCTTTATCTTGACGGTAAGGAAGTTCCTCAAGATAAAATTATAGCTGCTCTCCGTAAGGGTACCATTGCTATGGAGATTACCCCTATGACACTTGGTTCTTCTTATAAGAACAAGGGTGTTCAGCCGCTTCTTGACTATACTTGCGCATTCCTGCCTTCTCCTCTTGATACTGATGCTATTAAGGGTACTAACCCTGATACAAATGAAGAGGAAGACCGTAAGCCGGATGAGAATGAGCCGACTGCTGCTCTGGCATTCAAGATTGCTACTGATCCGTTCATGGGCCGTCTGGTATTCTTCCGCGTTTATTCAGGTAAGGTTGCTGCTGGTTCTTATGTTTATAATCCTCGTTCTGGTAAGCGTGAGCGTATCAGTCGTCTTTTCCAGATGAACTCTAAGCAGGAAATTCCTATGGAGTCTATTGATGCCGGTGATATAGGTGCTGGTGTAGGTTTCAAGGATATTCGTACCGGCGATACTCTGTGTGACGAAGATCATCCTATCGTTCTTGAGTCTATAACATTCCCTGACACTGTGATTTCTGTGGCCGTTGAGCCTAAGAGCCAGGCTGATGTTGCTAAGATGGACAATGGTCTTGCAAAGCTTGCAGAAGAGGATCCTACATTTACTGTACGTACTGACGAACAGAGCGGTCAGACCATTATCTCTGGTATGGGTGAGCTTCACCTTGACATTATTATCGACCGTCTGAAACGTGAGTTCAAGGTTGAGTGTAATGAGGGTAAGCCGCAGGTTAACTACAAAGAGGCTATTACCAAAGAGGCTCAGAGCCGTGAAACTTATAAGAAGCAGTCTGGTGGTCGTGGTAAGTTCGCATGTATTGATGTTACTATTGCACCGAAAGATGAGGACTACACAGAAGGTGACCTTCAGTTTATCAATAATGTGAAGGGTGGTAACGTTCCTAAGGAATTCATCCCTTCTGTAGAAAAGGGATTCAAAGATTGCCTTTCTGCCGGTGTTCTCGGTGGTTTCCCTATGACAGGTCTTAAGGTTACTCTTAATGATGGTGGCTTCCATCCTGTTGACTCTGACCAGTTGTCATTCGAACTTGTTGCACATCAGGCATTCAAGGTTTTGTGTCCGAAGGCCGGCCCTGTACTTATGGAGCCTATCATGAAGGTTGAGGTTGTTACTCCGGAAGAGAACATGGGTGACGTGATCGGTGACCTTAACAAACGCCGTGGACTTGTTCAAGGTATGGAAGAGGCTCGCTCTGGCGCACGTATCGTTAAGGCTATGGTTCCGTTGGCAGAAATGTTCGGTTATGTTACTGCACTTCGTACCATTACTTCCGGCCGTGCTACTTCTTCTATGGAGTATGATCACCATGCACCTGTTTCTACAAGCATAGCAAAGCAGGTTCTTGATGAGGTTCATGGTCACAGCGAACTTTTGTAAAATCAATTAGAAGAGTGGAGTGTTCCCGTAGCGAATGACTCTTACGGGAATTACTTCCTCTTTATCATTATTAATATTTATTTTTTATTATGAGTCAGAAAATCAGAATCAAGCTGAAATCTTACGATCATCAGCTCGTAGACAAATCAGCTGAAAAAATTGTGAAGGCTGTTAAGTCAACCGGTGCTATTGTCAGCGGTCCTATTCCATTGCCAACTCACAAGCGCATCTACACTGTAAACCGTTCAACTTTCGTTAATAAGAAGTCTCGTGAGCAGTTCCAGCTTTCAGACTACAAGCGTCTGATTGACATTTACAGCTCTACTGCAAAGACTGTTGACGCGCTTATGAAACTTGAGCTTCCTTCAGGTGTTGAGGTTGAAATCAAGGTATAGTTTTAAGGTGATAAATAACACTTTCACAGATTCTAATTTATTAAAATTTTTATTGAAATGCCAGGATTAATTGGAAGAAAAATCGGAATGACATCCGTGTTCAGTGCCGACGGCAAAAATGTTCCGTGCACTGTTATCGAAGCAGGTCCTTGTGTTGTAACTCAGGTGAAAACAGAAGAAAAAGACGGTTACAAGGCTATTCAATTAGGTTTCGGTGAGGCTAAAGAGAAAAATACTAATAAGCCTATGACCGGTATCTTTAAGAAAGCCGGCACAACACCTAAAAAGCACTTGGCCGAGTTCAAGTTCAATGATGAACACAATCTGGGTGATACTATTACAGTTGACATCTTCAGCGATGCTAAGTTCGTTGATGTTGTAGGTACATCTAAAGGTAAAGGTTTCCAGGGCGTTGTTAAGCGTCATGGTTTCGGCGGTGTAGGTCAGTCTACACACGGTCAGGATGACCGAGCTCGTAAGCCGGGTTCTATCGGTGCATGTTCTTATCCTGCTAAGGTGTTTAAAGGCATGCGCATGGGTGGCCAAATGGGAGGCGACAGGGTTACTACCCAAAACCTTCAGGTGTTAAAGGTTATACCGGAGCAGAATTTGCTTATTGTCAAGGGTTCTGTGGCTGGTTGCAATGGTTCAACTGTTTTAATTCAGAAGTAATGGAAGTTAGCGTTTTAGACATTAAAGGCCAAGATACTGGCCGTAAGGTTACTCTTAGTGAGTCTGTCTTCGGAATAGAGCCTAACGATCATGTTATTTATTTAGATGTTAAGCAGTATCTCGCTAACCAGCGTCAGGGTACAGCTAAGTCTAAGGAACGTTCAGAACACAATGGTTCTACACGTAAGTTAGGACGCCAGAAAGGCGGCGGCGGTGCACGTCGTGGTGATATTAATTCACCTGTACTTGTTGGTGGTGGTCGCGTTTTCGGTCCTAAACCTCGTGATTATGGCTTCAAGCTTAACAAAAAAGTAAAGGTTCTTGCACGTAAGTCTGCTCTTTCAACAAAGGCTCAGGAAAATGCTATTGTTGTTGTTGAAGACTTCAATCTTGAGGCTCCGAAAACTAAAGATTTCGTAAATATTGCTAAAAATCTTAAAGTTGACGGCAAAAAATCACTTTTGGTTTTGCCAAAAGCTAATAAAAACGTATATTTGTCCGCTCGAAATATTAAGGGTGCAGAAGTTATACCAGCATCTATGCTCAATACGTATAAAGTTTTGAATGCAGATGTACTTGTAATCTCTGAAGGTGCTCTGGGCACTATCGACGGTATATTAAATAAATAATAAAGGAGACACAGAAATGGCATTTATTATAAAACCACTCGTCACTGAGAAGATGAATGATCTGACTGAGAAGTCATCAGCTGACAAGAAACTGTATACCTCGGAGAAAAAGGCTCAGGCAAAAAATGCAACCGCTGAGACACGTTCTTATGTTGTTAAGTCAAAACATAAGGAGGCTCAGACAAAGGAAAAGACTGTTTATACTTATACTAAGCAGGCTAAGCCAAAGTATGGTTTTATTGTAAAACCTGAAGCTACTAAGGTTGCTATAAAGAAAGAGGTTGAGCAACTTTATAATGTTAAGGTTACAGATGTGAACACAATTCTTTATGCAGGCAAGCGTCTTGCACGTTATACCAAGGCTGGTCTTGTGAGAGGACAGAAGAATGCGTTCAAAAAGGCTATTGTAACTCTTAAAGAGGGCTATACTATTGATTTTTACAGCAATATAAAATAAAAAATGGCAGTACGTAAATTAAACCCGGTTACTCCGGGACAAAGACACAAGGTTATTGGCACGTTCGAGGATATTACTGCATCCGTGCCAGAGAAGTCTCTCGTTTACGGTAAGCGTTCTACCGGTGGTCGAAACAACACCGGTAAAATGACCGTACGCTATATTGGCGGTGGCCATAAGCGTAAATATCGTATTATCGATTTCAAACGTGAGAAAGATGGTGTTCCGGCTGTTGTAAAGAGCATTGAGTACGATCCTAACAGATCTGCACGTATTGCTCTGCTCTATTATGCAGACGGTGAAAAACGTTACATTATTGCTCCTAACGGACTTCAGGTTGGTGCTACTTTGATGTCTGGTCCGGAAGCTGCTCCTGAGATAGGAAATGCTCTTCCTCTGGCCAACATCCCCGTTGGTACCGTTATCCACAACATTGAACTGCGTCCTGGACAAGGCGCTCTTCTTGTTCGTTCGGCTGGTAACTTTGCTCAGTTAACTTCTCGTGAAGGCAGTTATTGTGTTATTAAGCTTCCTTCTGGTGAGACTCGCCAGGTGCTCAGCGCATGCAGGGCTACGGTAGGAAGTGTCGGTAATTCAGATCATGCTCTTGAACAGTCTGGTAAGGCTGGTCGCTCTCGTTGGCTTGGTCGTCGTCCTCACAACCGTGGTGTTGTGATGAACCCAGTTGATCACCCTATGGGTGGTGGTGAAGGACGTCAGTCTGGCGGTCATCCACGTTCGCGCAAGGGATTGTATGCTAAGGGTCTTAAGACTCGTAGACCGAAGAAACTCTCTAACAAGTATATCATAGAGAGGGCTAATAACAAGTAATAAGTTAAAGAAGAGTAAATTATGAGTCGTTCATTAAAAAAAGGCCCTTACATAAACGTTAGTCTTGAAAAGAAAATTCTTGCAATGAATGAAAGCGGCAAGAAAAATGTTGTTAAGACATGGGCCAGAGCATCTATGATTTCCCCGGATTTCGTGGGTCACACAGTTGCAGTTCATAACGGTAACAAATTTATCCCTGTTTACATTACTGAGAACATGGTAGGACATAAGCTTGGTGAGTTTGCTCCTACACGTCGCTTCGGCGGACATTCCGGTAATAATAAAAAGTAAACGAGGAATAACCATTTAAAGTAGACTATTTAAAAATGGGAGTTAGAAAAAGAAATGCTGCCGAAAAGTTAAAAGAGGCACGCAGAAATCAATATTTTGCCAAGCTAAATGGCGTTCCTTCTTCTCCGCGAAAAATGCGCTATGTTGTTGACATGGTTCGTGGCATGGAGGTAAATCGTGCTCTTGGTGTGCTTAGATTCTCCAAAAAACAGGCTGCCGCTGACGTTGAGAAACTGCTGCGTTCTGCTATTGCTAACTGGGAAGCTAAGAATGACCGTAAGGCCGAAGATGGTGAGTTGTATATAAGTAAGGTCTTTGTTGACGAGGGCGTTACTATGAAGCGAATGAGACCGGCTCCACAGGGACGTGGCTACAGAATTCGTAAGCGCAGCAACCATGTTACTTTGTTCGTTGACGCCAAAACTAATGATGATAAATAATAGACAGAATGGGACAGAAAGTTAATCCAATAAGCAATCGTCTTGGTATTATACGTGGTTGGGAATCCAATTGGTTCGGTGGTAAGAACTTTGGTGACAACCTCGTTGAAGATCAGAAAATACGTAAGTATCTTAATGAGCGTCTTGCCAAGGCCAGCGTTTCACGCATCATTATTGAGCGTACTTTAAAGCTTGTCACCATCACTATTTGCACTTCCCGTCCGGGACTCGTCATTGGTAAAGGTGGTCAGGATGTTGATAATCTGAAAGAGGAATTGAAGAATATCTTCAAAAAGGATGTTCAGATTAATATTTCGGAGATTAAGAAACCTGATATTGATGCTAACATTGTTGCTAACAACATAGCTCGTCAAGTAGAAGGTAAGATTGCTTACCGCAGAGCTATCAAAATGGCTATTGCAAATGCAATGAGAGCAGGTGCAGAAGGTATTAAGGTTCAGATTTCTGGACGTCTTAACGGAGCAGAGATTGCTCGTAAGGAAATGTTCAAGGAGGGACGTACCCCGTTGCATACTTTCCGTGCTGATATTGATTACTGCGCTACAGAGGCCTTGACAAAGGTTGGTCTTCTTGGCATAAAGGTTTGGATTTGTCGTGGTGAAGTTTACGGTAAGCGTGATCTAACCGAGGCTTTTGCTCAGGACAGCAAGTCTAGCAATCGCGGAAATAACCGTGGTGGACGTGGTAATCGCAAGAGAAACAATAATCGTTAAAAGTCAGAATTATCATGTTACAGCCAAAAAGAGTAAAATATAGAAGACCCCAAGACGGCCGCGGCAATAAGGGTAATGCTCACAGAGGCACCCAGCTTGCATTTGGTTCGTTCGGTATAAAGACTTTGGAGTCAAAATGGCTTGATAGCCGTCAGATAGAAGCTGCTCGTGTTGCAGTTAACCGTTATATGAACCGTGAGGGTCAGGTTTGGATTCGTATCTTCCCTGATAAGCCTATAACCAGAAAGCCTGCTGATGTGCGAATGGGTAAAGGTAAGGGTGATCCTGCCGGATGGGTTGCACCTGTAACTCCGGGACGTATTCTCTTTGAAGTAGAAGGTGTTAGTTTGGATGTCGCTAAAGAGGCTCTTCGCCTTGCTGCACAGAAACTGCCGGTTAAAACTAAGTTCGTCGTTAGACGTGATTACGATAAAAATGCTTAATTATGAAGAAAGAAGAAATTAAGAAGCTTGAGACAAAAGATTTGGAAGAAAAGCTGAATAACGCCGTTAAGGATTATGTCACTTTGAAACTGAACCATCAGGTGTCTCCTCTTGAGAATCCCTCTCAGATTAAGATTGCACGTCGTGATATTGCACGCATGAATACTGAACTTCATCAGAGAGAACTTAACAAATAATAATGGTTAAGATGGAAACAAGAAATTTAAGAAAAGTTAGACAGGGTGTTGTTATAAGCAACAAAATGGATAAAACCATTGTTATTGCAGCTAAGTTCAAAGAGAAGCACCCTATTTATGGTAAGTTTGTTCAGAAGACAAAGAAATACCATGCTCACGACGAGAAAAATGAGGCAAATGTGGGTGACACAGTTCAAATCATGGAAACTCGTCCTCTGTCTAAGACTAAGAGATGGAGATTAGTACAAATTGTAGAAAAAGCTAAGTAATTATGATACAAGCAGAATCAAGACTTACAGTATGTGACAACAGCGGTGCACGTGAGGCTAAATGCATTCGTGTTCTTGGAGGTACCGGTCGTCGTTACGCTAGTGTGGGTGATGTTATTGTAGTTGCTGTACAGAATGTCATTCCTTCAAGTGATTTGAAAAAGGGTGCAGTATCAAAGGCTTTGATTGTACGCACAAAAAAAGAAATACGTCGTGCTGACGGTTCTTATATTCGCTTTGATGACAATGCTTGCGTACTTCTTAACAATGCCGGTGAGCTTCGTGGAAGCCGTATCTTTGGCCCTGTTGCCAGAGAGTTGCGTGCAGTTAATATGAAGGTTGTTTCTTTGGCACCTGAGGTTCTTTAATTATTAATGTTTTATAGTAATGAGTAAGTTACATATTAAAAAAGGTGACATGGTTCTTGTTCTTGCTGGTAATAACAAGGATAAGAAAGAGAACGGTAAGTTCCCTGCACCTCATAAGGTTCTCAGTGTTGACAGAGAAAAGGAAACAGCTATTGTTGAAGGCGTAAATTTGGTTTCACGTAGCACAAAACCGTCTGCTAAGAACCCTCAGGGGGGTATCATAAAGAAAGAAGCACCTATTCATATTTCTAATTTGAGTCTGGTTGATCCTGAAAGTGGCGCTCCAACTCGTATTGCAATTAAGCGTGAAGGCAAAACAGTTACACGTATTGCTAAAAAGTCAGGAAAGGAAATCAAGTAATGGAGACAGCTCATTTAAAATCAGTTTTTAAGGATACGATTGCTCCTGCTTTGCAGAAGCAGTTCAATTATTCTTCTTCTATGCAGATTCCTGTTCTGAAGAAGATTGTTATTAATGAAGGTTTGGGCGATGCAACTCAGGATAAGAAGATTATTGATGTAGCCATCAATGAGCTTACTGCTATTACAGGCCAGAAAGCTGTTGCTACTTATTCCAAGAAGGATATTGCTAACTTCAAGCTTCGTAAGAAAATGCCTATTGGCGTGATGGTTACTCTTCGCAGAGAGCGTATGTACGAATTTCTTGAGAGACTTGTTCGTATCGCTCTGCCTCGTATCCGTGACTTCAAAGGTATTGAGTCTAAGTTTGACGGACGTGGTAATTATACTCTTGGCATTTCTGAGCAGATTATCTTCCCAGAGATAAACATTGACCAAGTTGATCGCATTCAGGGTATGAATATCACTTTCGTTACCTCTGCAAATACAGATGAAGAAGGCTATGCTCTGCTTAAGGGCTTCGGACTTCCATTTAAGAACGCTAAAAACGATTAATAGATATGGCAAAACAGTCAATGGTGGCTCGTGAAGTTAAACGTGCAAAATTAGTTGCACGTTATGCTGAAAAGCGTGCTGCACTTAAGAAAATTATAGCTACGTCTAATGATCCTGCTGAAGCATACGAGGCTGCTCGTAAGCTTCAGGCCATTCCTAAGAATGCTAATCCTATAAGGCTTCACAACCGTTGTAAGGTTACAGGGCGTCCACGCGGTTACATGCGTCAGTTCGGCTTATCACGTATAGAATTCCGTGAGATGGCTTCTCAAGGACTGATTCCTGGCGTAAGAAAGGCCAGCTGGTAAATTTAATAATCAACATGCCCGTATTTTTGCGGGCATGGTGATTGTTTTTTGTCAGTGAAAAAGATTATTCATTAATATTGTCGGGGTAGTCCCGATTAATTAACTTTTTATTTTTATGACAGATCCAATAGCAGATTATCTGACAAGACTCAGAAACGCGATTATGGCTCATCATCGTGTCGTAGAGGTTCCTGCGTCTAACTTGAAGAAGTCTATTACTAAGATTCTCTTTGAGAAGGGTTACATTCTGAACTACAAGTTCATCGAAGATGGTCCTCAGGGTACTATTAAGGTTGCTCTTAAGTATGACCCTAAAACAAAACAAAACGCTATCAAGAGTTTGAAGCGTGTGTCCACTCCAGGTTTGCGCCGTTACACTGGCTACAAGGACATGCCGAGAGTTATCAACGGTTTAGGTATAGCCATTCTCTCTACTTCTAAGGGAGTTATGACTGACAAGGAGGCTGCTGAGCAGAAAATTGGCGGCGAAGTTCTTTGTTATGTTTATTAATTGGAGGATTGAATATGTCAAGAATAGGAAAATTGCCAATTAGTATTCCTTCTGGAGTTACTGTTAACTTCGATGAGAAAACAAATACGGTTTCAGTAAAGGGACCTAAGGGAGAACTTTCTCAGAAGATAGATCCTTCTATCAAATTTGAGAATAAGGACGGTCATATCATTTTCTCTATAGATGAGAATAGTCCTGTAGATTACAAGCAGAAGCAGGCTTTCCACGGTCTTTACCGTGCATTGGTTAACAACATGGTTGTTGGCGTAAGTGAGGGCTATAAGAAGACGATGGAACTCGTCGGCGTTGGTTATCGTGTAAGCAACCAGGGTAATATTGTTGAATTCTCACTTGGATATACTCACCCTATTTTCATTCAGCTTCCTAAAGAAGTGAAGGTTGAGACAAAGTCTGAGAGAAACCAGAATCCTATCATTACTCTTGAATCTTGCGATAAGGCTTTGCTTGGACTTATCTGTGCTAAAATTCGTTCTTTCCGTATGCCGGAGCCTTATAAAGGTAAGGGTGTATTGTTCAAAGGTGAGGTCATCCGCAGAAAGTCTGGTAAGACAGCTGCAGCTAAGTAATTTTTTTAATTGAAAATTAGAACTATGACTAATAAGAAAGTTGAAAGACGAATTAAGATAAAGTTTCGTATACGTAAGCATGTTAGCGGAACTGCTGAGCGTCCTCGTCTTAGCGTATTCCGTTCAAACAAGCAGATTTATGCACAGGTTATTAATGATTTGACCGGAAATACTGTTGCTTCTGCGTCTTCTCTTGGAATGGAGAAACTGCCAAAGGTTGAGCAGGCCAAGAAGGTCGGTGCTTTGGTTGCTGAAAAAGCTAAGGCAGCAGGGGTTGAAGCTGTAGTATTTGACCGTAACGGTTATCTTTATCATGGACGTGTTCAGGCTTTGGCTGATGCAGCCCGTGAGGCCGGACTTAAATTCTAAAACGATTATGGCAATGAATAAAGCAAAAGTAAATAGTGATGTTGAACTGAAAGACCGCCTGGTTGCTATCAACCGTGTAACTAAGGTTACAAAAGGTGGACGTACTTTCACATTCGCTGCTATCGTCGTTGTAGGTGACGGCAATGGCGTTATAGGTTATGGCCTCGGTAAAGCCGGTGAGGTTACTGCTGCAATCTCAAAGGGTACAGAAGCTGCCAAGAAAAACCTTTTTAAGTTTCCTGTTTTAAAGGGTACTATTCCTCATGAGGTTGAGGTGAAGTTTGGCGGTGCTCATGTTCTTCTTAAGCCTGCTGCTGCCGGTACTGGTCTGAAAGCCGGTGGTGCTATGCGTGCTGTTCTTGAAAGCGCTGGCATTAAGGACGTCATCGCCAAGTCAAAGGGCTCTTCTAATGCTCACAACCTTGTTAAAGCCACTATTAAGGCTCTTTCAGAACTTCGTGATGCTTATCAGATTGCAGGTGAGCGTGGAGTTGCAATGAATGTGGTTTTTAATGGTTAATAAATTCTGGAGAAAATTTTTATGGCAACTATCAAAATAAAGCAGGTTAAGAGCCGTATCGGTGCTCCTGTAGATCAGAAGAGAACATTGATTTCTCTCGGACTTCATAAGATTTCTCAGGTTGTAGAGGTAGAAGATAATCCTTCCAACCGTGGTATGATCCGTAAGGTTAACCATCTAGTAGAAATTGTTAAGTAATTGACTTTAAAATCAGAAGGTAAAATGAAATTATATAATTTAAAACCGGCTGCTGGTTCAACACATTCACGTCGTCGTATTGGTCGTGGACCGGGTTCTGGTCTTGGCGGTACTTCTACCCGTGGACATAAGGGTGCCAAGTCTCGTTCTGGTTATAAGAGAAAGATCGGTTTTGAAGGCGGTCAGATGCCTTTGCAGCGTCGTGTTCCTAAGGCTGGATTTAAGAATGTCAACCATAAGGAATATCTTGCAGTCAACCTTTCTACTCTTCAGAAACTGGCAGAGGACAAGGGTCTTACCAAGATTGGTATAAATGAGCTTGTAAATGCTGGTATCACCAATGGCAAGAAACTGATAAAGGTTCTTGGCGATGGTGAGTTAAAGGCAAAAATTGACGTTGAAGCAAATGCATTCTCAAAGTCTGCTGAAGAAGCTATAAAGGCTGTTGGTGGTAATGCAACTACAATCTGATTAGATGAAAAAG
Source organism: uncultured Prevotella sp. (assembly GCA_900314195.1). GTDB lineage: Bacteria > Bacteroidota > Bacteroidia > Bacteroidales > Bacteroidaceae > Prevotella. The sequence goes on along the minus strand of OMUH01000165.1, from coordinate 5,040 downwards.
ATTATCGAGACACTAAAGAACTGTTGGAGCGTTGAAGATTTGCGTACGCGTCTTCTTGTAACGCTTCTTTTTGCAGCAATATACCGTTTTGGATCTTTTGTGGTTCTTCCCGGTATTGATCCAACTCAGTTGACAAAACTTCAGAGTCAGACTGCAGGAGGTTTGATGTCGCTGCTTGACATGTTCTCTGGTGGTGCATTTTCCAACGCTTCTATCTTTGCGCTTGGTATAATGCCATACATCTCGGCATCTATCGTTATGCAACTTCTTGCTGTTGCTGTTCCTTATTTTCAAAAGATGCAGCGTGAAGGTGAGAGTGGTCATAAGAAAATACAATGGTATACTCGTGTGCTTACGATAGCTATATTGCTTTTCCAGGCACCGAGTTACCTTTTCAACTTGAAAATGCAGGCAAGCCAGGCATTGGCTACCGGCATCAGTTGGCAGGTATTTATGATTCCGGCTACTATCATTCTTGCAGCAGGAAGTATGTTCATTCTTTGGTTGGGTGAGCGCATAACAGATAAAGGTGTTGGAAATGGAATCTCGCTTATAATCATGCTTGGTATCATTGCCCGTCTTCCACAGTCTTTTTTCCAGGAGGTTACCTCCCGTTTACAGGCTGTAACCGGCGGTGGTCTTATCATGTTTATTGTTGAGATTATCATTCTCTATGCAGTTGTATGTGCATCAATACTTCTTGTTCAGGGAACACGTAAGGTGCCTGTTCAGTATGCAAAAAGACTTGTAGGTAACAAACAGTATGGTGGTGCGCGTCAGTATATACCGCTGAAGTTATTCGCTGCTAATGTCATGCCTATTATTTTTGCTCAGGCTTTGATGTTTATCCCGCTTGCTATTGTCAGATACTCTTCTGATACGACATCCAGTGTTGTAAGGCAATTGCTTGATAATACAAGCTTGTTATATAACATTGTTTATGTTGTGTTAATCATTGCATTTACGTATTTTTATACTGCCATTACTTTGAATCCTACTCAAATGGCAGAAGATATGAAACGTAACAATGGGTTTATTCCTGGTGTTAAACCAGGAAAGGATACAGCTGAATACATTGATACAATAATGTCCAGAATTACTTTTCCTGGATCTTTGTTTATTGCATTCATAGCTGTCATGCCGGCTTTAGCAGGATTGTTCCATGTTCAGCAAGGGTTCGCGCAATTCTTTGGCGGTACGTCACTTCTTATTCTTGTAGGTGTTGTAATTGATACTCTGCAGCAGATAGAGTCTTATCTGCTTATGAGACATTATGATGGTTTACTGAATGCAGGTCATACTCGTCAGGGTGGAATGCCATCAGCTTATTAATTTGATTCTTTATAGTGAGGATATTTCTCAAAACTGAGGATGAAATCGATCTAATGCGAGAGGCTAACCAGTTAGTTGGTAAGGCTCTCGCAGAAGTTGGTAAGCATATTAAGCCAGGAGTAACTACAGCTTTCTTGAATGATGTTGCCGATGAGTTTATCCGGGATCATGGAGCTGTACCTTCTTTTAAAAATTGTCCTAATCCGTTCGGAAAGCCGTTTCCGGCTGCAATTTGTACTTCTGTGAATAATGTAGTTGTTCATGGAATACCATCAGAAAATGTTATCTTAAAGGATGGTGATGTCATTTCTGTTGATTGTGGCGTTTTGCTTAATGGTTATAACGGAGACAGCTGCTATACATTTTCTGTAGGCACCATATCAAACGCTTTACAGAATTTACTCAGTGTTACTCGTGAAAGTCTCTATAAGGCCATTTCTGTGGCTGTTGTCGGCAAGCATGTAGGTGACATCTCTTATGCAATCCAGAGTTATTGCGAGAGTTTTGGCTATGGTGTTGTTAAAGAGCTTACCGGACATGGTATTGGCAGACAAATGCATGAAGCACCGCAGATTCCAAATTATGGAGAACAGGGTAGGGGCATTTTGTTAAAAGAAGGAATGTGTATTTCAATTGAGCCAATGATAACTTTAGGTGATCCCAAAGTATGGTTATTGCCGGATCATTGGGGAATAATAACTCGAGACGGGAAACAATCAGCTCACTTTGAACATACAATAGTTGTTCGTCACGGACATTCAGAGATTTTATCCTCTTTTGAAGGAATTGAACATTTAGAAGGAAATATTTAATATTATGGCAAAGCAAGCCGCAATAGAACAGGACGGAACCATTGTTGAGGCATTATCGAATGCTATGTTCCGTGTAGAATTGGAGAATGGGGTAGATATAACAGCCCATATATCCGGCAAGATGAGAATGCACTATATCAAGATTCTCCCTGGTGACAAGGTCAAGGTAGAAATGAGTCCTTATGATTTAACAAAGGGTAGAATAGTATTTAGATATAAATAAATTCAATCATTTCATAAAGATATGAAAACAAGAGCATCATTAAAGAAGCGTTCAGCTGATTGCAAAATTGTACGTCGTAAGGGACGTCTGTTTGTGATTAACAAGAAGAACCCTAAGTTTAAAATGCGTCAGGGTTAAACGTTTTTAGTGTTAAAGAAAACTAAAAGTCGGGTAAATATTAAATTTATTCGTAACTTTGCGTGCTCTTTAACGAGAAACATCATTTAATTTATCATTTTTTATTAACAAATGGCAATAAGAATTGTTGGAGTAGATTTGCCCCAGAATAAGCGTGGCGAAATCGCATTGACCTATATTTATGGTATAGGCCGAAGTAGTTCAGCAAAGATATTGGATAAGGCCGGTGTGAACCGTGACTTGAAGGTCAGCGAATGGACTGATGATCAAGCAGCCAAAATCCGTGAAATTATCGGCGCTGAGTTCAAGGTAGAAGGTGATCTTCGTTCGGAGATCCAAATGAACATTAAGCGTTTGATGGATATTGGTTGCTACAGAGGCATCAGACATCGTAATGGTCTTCCTGTACGTGGACAGAGCACAAAGAACAATGCACGTACTCGCAAAGGTAAGAAGAAGACTGTTGCTAATAAGAAAAAGGCTACTAAGTAATTAAATTAATTATTATGGCAAAGACAAAAGCAACATCTAAGAAAAGAAATGTTCGTGTTGACGCTGTTGGTCAGCTTCATGTTCACAGTTCATTCAATAATATTATAGTTTCTCTTGCAAACAGCGAGGGTCAGGTTATATCTTGGTCATCAGCCGGCAAGATGGGTTTCCGCGGTTCTAAGAAAAACACTCCTTATGCAGCTCAGATGGCTGCTGAAGACTGTGCAAAGACTGCTTATGAGCTTGGTCTCCGTAAGGTCAAGGCTTACGTAAAGGGTCCTGGTAACGGCCGTGAGAGTGCTATCCGTGCTATACACAGCGCAGGTATTGAAGTTACGGAGATTGTTGATGTAACTCCGCTTCCACACAATGGCTGCCGTCCTCCAAAGCGTCGTCGTGTATAACTTTCTCTTATCATTTAATACAATAGAAAAATAGAATTATGGCAAGATATATAGGTCCTAAATCTAGAATTTCACGCCGTTTCGGTGAGCCGATTTTCGGTGCAGATAAGGTTCTCTCAAAGCGTAATTTCCCTCCAGGGCAGAACGGCAACAACCGTCGTCGTAAGCAGTCTGAGTATGGTGCACAGCTTGCAGAGAAGCAGAAAGCAAAATATACTTATGGCGTATTGGAACGTCAGTTCCGTAATATGTTTGAGAAGGCAGCAAAGGCTGACGGAATTACCGGTGAGGTTCTTCTTCAGAATTTGGAAAGCCGTCTTGACAATGTAGTATATCGTCTTGGTATTGCTCCTACGCGTGCTGCCGCACGTCAGCTTGTTTCTCACAGACACATTGTTGTCGATGGCAATGTTGTAAATATACCTTCTTATTCAGTTAAGCCTGGTCAGATCGTTGGTGTACGTGAGAAAGCTAAGTCACTTGAGGTTATTGAGGCTGCTCTTGCAGGTTTCAATCACAGCAAGTATCCTTGGATAGAATGGGATGAAACTACAAAGAGTGGCAAGTTCCTTCACAAGCCTGATCGTGCAGATATTCCTGAGAATATCAAGGAGCAGTTAATCGTTGAGTTATACTCTAAACAGTAATATTAAATCATTAAATTAATGGCGATATTAGCATTTCAAAAACCTGATAAAGTCGTAATGCTGGAGGCTAACGACCACTACGGAAAGTTTGAGTTCCGCCCTCTCGAGCCTGGCTTTGGTGTCACTATTGGTAATGCCTTACGCCGCATGCTTCTTTCTTCTTTGGAGGGTTATGCCATCAATACTATAAAGATAAGTGGTGTTGAGCATGAATTCTCTTCCGTACCTGGTGTGAAGGAAGATGTTACCAACATTATCTTGAATCTTAAGCAAGTTCGGTTCAAGCAAGTTGTAGAAGAATATGAGAATGAGAAAGTTAGTATCACCGTAGAGAATTCTACAGAATTCAAAGCCGGTGATATAGGCAAGTATCTTTCCGGATTTGAAGTGTTAAATCCCGATTTGGTGATTTGTCATTTAGACCCAAAGGCTTCTATGCAGATTGATTTAACAATCAATAAGGGGCGTGGTTACGTTCCGGCCGATGATAACCGTCAGTTCTGCACAGATGTCAATGTAATTCCAATCGATTCAATCTACACTCCTATTCGTAACGTCAAGTATTCAGTAGAGCCGTATCGTGTTGAGCAGAAAACCGACTATGACAAGCTGACGATTGAAGTTACTACGGATGGTTCCATTCACCCGAAGGATGCTCTTAAGGAGGCTGCCAAGATATTGATTTACCATTTCATGTTATTCTCTGATGAGAAGATAACTCTTGAAAATCCTGAGAAGGAGAACAACCAGGAGTTTGACGAAGAGGTACTTCATATGCGTCAGTTGCTGAAGACTCGCCTTACAGATATGAATCTTAGCGTTCGTGCTCTCAATTGTTTGAAGGCTGCGAATGTAGAGACATTAGGTGACCTTGTTCAGTACAACAAAACAGATCTTCTTAAGTTCCGTAACTTCGGTAAGAAATCGCTCTCAGAGCTTGATGATTTGCTCGAGAGTCTGAATCTGTCGTTTGGAACTGATATTTCAAAGTA
>OMUH01000037.1 GCA_900314195.1 uncultured Prevotella sp. | reverse complement strand
ACCATTCATAGAAAAGATGCATAAAAGAAACAATAATCTTATTTTTGCATAAATATATATTTTCATGCTTTTTCCTTTTCTTTTGTCACTCTAAAATTTTGTTTATCGGAAAATATCTTTAAATTTGCCTCAGATACGATACTAAAATCAATAATCTAAACAGAAATGAAGGACAAAAAGCTATTACTCCTCCCAGCTTTACTGCTATCGGCAACAATTCACGCAGAAAATGTAAGCATACAAACAAAAAACATTTCTCTTATAGTTGACGTTGAGAACAACCAGCCGGCAAAATATGTATATTTCGGCAGCCGTGTCAATGCTGCCGATGCGGCAAACATAAAAGTAACTGTCAACGGCCGCATGGACGCATACCCGGCCTACGGGCTGAACACGCCGGCCGAGGCCGCGCTTGCCATACGTCACAGCGACGGCAACATGTCGACAGCACTTGTGGCCACCGGCCATGACAGCCGGCAGCAGGGCAACGCCACTATCACCACAATACATCTCAAAGACCCCGCTTACAACATAACCGTAGACCTTAACTACAAGGCCTATAACGATGTTGACATGATAGAGACATGGACAGACATCAAGAACAGCGAGAAGGGCACCGTCACGTTGACGACCTTCTCATCGGCCATGCTGCCCATACGGCGCGGCAACGTATGGATGACGCACCTGTACGGCACATGGGCCGACGAGGGCAACGTTGAGGAAGACAAGCTCGGAGCAGGCGACATCGTGATACGCAACAACGACGGTACGCGGAACTCGCACACCTCGCACGGCGAGCTCATGTTCTCACTCGACGGGCAGGGACGCGAGAACGACGGCGACGTCATAGGACTTGCACTCTGCTACAGCGGCAACTACAAGCTGCGGGTAAGCACCGACGACACAGACTATCACTATGTGTTTGCCGGAATAAACGAGGAAAACTCAGAATATCATCTGCGCAAGGGCGAGACATTCACCACGCCGCCAGTGGCCATCACCTTCTCCAGCGAGGGCATGAGCGGCGTCAGCCGTAACTATCATAAATGGGGCCGCAAATACATGCTCGCCCACGGCGACAAGCTGCGCGACATTCTGCTTAACTCATGGGAGGGCGTTTACTTCGACATTAACGAGGAGGCCATGGACCAGATGATGCGCGACATCTCAGCAATGGGCGGCGAGCTGTTCGTCATGGACGACGGATGGTTCGGCAACAAATATCAGCGGCTCACAGACAACAGCTCCCTCGGCGACTGGACTGTTGACACCAAGAAACTGCCACACGGCATACAAGGACTGGTTGACGACGCGAAGAAGCACAACGTGAAATTCGGAATCTGGCTTGAGCCGGAAGCCGTCAACACCACGAGTGAGCTTTATGAGAAACACCCCGACTGGGTGATAAAGGCACCCGGCAGAGACGTAGTGAAGGGCCGCGGAGGCACACAGCTGTTGCTCGACCTTACAAACCCGAAGGTGCAGGATTTTGAATTCTCTGTGTTTGACAACCTGCTGAGCAAATATCCCGACATTGCATATATAAAATGGGACGCAAACATGCCTATTCTCAACCACGGCAGCCAGTATCTGCCTATGGCAGACCAAAGCCATCTGTACATAGAATATCACCGTGCACTGAGAAAGCTTGTTGACAGAATACGCGCCAAATATCCTGACGTCACGATACAATGCTGCGCAAGCGGCGGCGGACGCGCCAACTGGGGCATGCTGAAGGGATTTGATGAGTTCTGGGTCAGCGACAACACTGATGCCCTGCAGCGCATTTACATGCAGTATGGCACAAGCCTGTTCTTCCCAGCCATTGCCATGGCATGCCACATCTCGGCTGTGCCTAACCACACCGTGTTCAGAACAACATCGCTGAAATACCGCATAGACGTAGCCATGAGCGGAAGGCTTGGCATGGAAATACAGCCGAAGAACATGACAGACGAAGAAAAGAATTTGTGCAAGAAGGCTATACAGGAATACAAAGAGATAAGGCCGGTGGTGCAGTTCGGAAACATATACCGTCTGCTCTCACCGTTTAAAAACGAAGGAGCAGCAAGTCTGATGTACATTTCAGATGCGAAAGACAAGGCTGTGTTCTACTGGTGGAAGATTGCGAACTTCTACGATGCCCACCTGCCAAGAATAAAAATGGCAGGCCTTGACGCCTCACGCAGATACAAGATAAGAGAACTTGACGTCATAGACAACAAGCCACTGGAATATGAGGGCAAGAGTTTCTCAGGCAAATATCTTATGGAGCACGGCCTTGAAATGCCGCTAACCAATGATGTTGACTGGGGAAAGAAATGCGACTGGTCGTCAAGGGTTCTGTATCTCACGGCAGAATAACAAAAAAATATTATTATAAAAATGTACACATATAAGCATCCGCATCCTTCGGTAACGGCAGACTGCATAGTGTTTGCCCGGGGCAAACAGCCCGGCGTGCTGCTGATAGAAAGAGGCCACGACCCATATAAAGGCTGCTGGGCTATCCCCGGCGGATTTATGAACATTGACGAGACTACTCGTCACGCGGCAGCACGGGAGCTGGCGGAAGAAACAGGACTGACCATTCAGGAAGAAGATTTAAAACCGGTGGGACTGTTCGACGGCACAGACAGAGATCCGCGCGAAAGGGTTCTGTCTATGGCTTACTACACCGTTATCGACACGGAAAGAGAGGTGGCCGGCGATGATGATGCCGCAAAGGCCGGATGGTTTGCCATTGACAACCTGCCCCAGCTTGCCTTTGACCATAAGCAGATAATAGCCGCGGCAATAGATTTATTGAAAAGAAAACCATGACTGAGGAAGAAGCAGATAAGATGTGGGCCGCCAACGGCAATAACATTCTTGCCGGCAACGCGGATTATCAAGAGGCCATTGCCGAAAGCCGGCAGACAGGAAGGCGTGTGGCGTGGGCCTACGTAGCGCTCGTCGGCGGACTGCTGGCCTTCTGCATCGGATTCTATTACTGGCGGTTCAGATTCCTCGCGGCCATCATCTCCTATATCGTCATGCTGGGCATAGCTGGCTGCGGACTTAAGGTTATTGTCAGGGCTTCTTACAAGAACGACCACATGAACGCAATTGTAAAAGAAGTGAAAGATGAATACATAAAATCACTAACAGCAAAGTGACTTCTGAAAGATGTGATATAAAAAAACGCATTTCCTTATGTCCATGACGGAACAGAGGAAATGCGTTTTTTTCTTCCCGCACAAAATTTATCTTTTACTTTCTTATTACTGTAACGTTGCCGTCAGCCGACAGTTTCAAAATGCTGCTCGGCGTATGCGGCTTATGCTCCTGCCGGCGCGACCAGCACACATAGTCAACCTTGTCAAGCAGTTCTGGATTAATGTCGGCATAGTTCTGTGCGGCCGGCTCACCACTGATATTGGCAGAAGTGGAGACCACCGGTTTCTGCAAACGGTAGCACAGTTCTTTTGAGAATTTCTCATTCGTCACGCGCATTGCGAGCGAGCCGTCAGAGGCTATAAGGTTGCGTGCAAATCCAGACGCATTATCAAGGATAACCGTTGTAGGACGGTCGCCCTCTGCAATGGAATCAAACAGTTCCCAGGCCACGGCAGGTATATTCCGGAAATAACGTGCGAGGCGGTTCTCTGAGTCAACAAGACATATCATGGCCTTGCTGTAAGCACGTTTCTTGATTTCGTAAATGCGCATGACTGCCGCCTCATTGGTCGCATCACAGCCTATGCCCCAGACCGTATCCGTAGGATAGAGTATTACGCCGCCCTTACGCATACAGTCTACAGCATTTTTAATATCATCTTCGAATGTCATTTATTTAATTATTTAAAGTTTTGTTCAGCAATGTCTCTGTTACCGTTAAGGAAGTCGGCAGCGGTCATTCTTTTCTTCCCGCTCATCTGAAGGCTGGCAATCTCAAGCCATTCGTCATCGCATGCCACTAACAAACGCCTGTCATCAGTCTTAATCGTACCAGGCTTCGTGCCTGCGCACGCAAGGCCCGTTGACATTCCCTTGAAAATCTTAACAGTATTGCCGCTGCCACTGAGCCCGGCCCATGCGCCGGGATAAGGACTAAGGCCGCGGATAAAGTTTCTGACACGTTCTGCCTTCTGATTGAAATCAATATGGCAAGTATCTTTGAATATCTTCGGCGCATCGTGGAGTTTCTCACTGCCGGCAGTAATCAGCTTGTTCTGATCAACACTTTCAGCCCTGCCGTTACCTTTTATTATTATGTCTATTGTCTCTGTTGCTGCCTGTGCGCCAAGCTCCATAAGACCGTCATAAACATACTCCACATCAGCATCGTCAGGCACAGGAAAATGCTTCTGAAGGATTATCCTGCCGGTGTCTATATTTTTGTCAAGGAAGAATGTTGTAACACCTGTTTCCTTTTCGCCGTTTATAATGGCCCAGTTTATTGGTGCGGCTCCGCGATACTGCGGGAGCAATGCAGCATGAACATTGAACGTGCCAAACCGCGGCATTGACCAGACAACCTCGGGAAGCATTCTGAATGCCACGACAACCTGAAGATCGGCTTTCAGGGCTGCAAGCTGGTCAAGGAATTCCGGATTTTTCATCTTCTCCGGCTGAAGAACGGGAATGCCCTTGCTAAGCGCATACTTCTTCACCTCAGACGGCTGCAGATGGTCCTGATGGCGCCCGACCTTTCTGTCGGGCTGCGTCACAACACCTACAACATTATAGTCATTCTCAACAAGACGGCGCAATGTGCCCACGGCAAATTCAGGCGTTCCCATGAACACTATTCTGATGTCTTTTTTCTCCATTATTCTTATTAATTTATTTATAGCAAAAGTAGAAAGTTTTTTTTGCTTTTCCAATTTTTTACGTTACTTTTGCTTGGCATGAATGCAAGTAACACATTTTCAATTTAAGGATGGACACGCAAACAGACAATAAAAGCACGGGCAACAACACAAAATTCCTGACATGGTGGGGCAAATATGTCAACCAGCGCCAGACTATTTTGTTTTTATCTCTGTCTATTGGCTTTCTCGCTTCTGTCGCTGCTTATCTGCTCCATCTCATCATTGGCGAGATACAGATAATCCTCACCTATGGCTTTAAGGAGAACACACAGAACTGGCTGTATCTGTTGTTCCCTATCATAGGTATTTACCTGACCTCGCTGTTCGTGCATTACATCGTCAAAGACAACATTTCTCACGGCATAACGCGGGTGTTGTATGCCATCTCAACGAAACAGTCATACATAAAGCCGCACAACTGCTGGTCATCAGTGATAGCATCAGGAATAACAATTGGCTTCGGCGGTTCTGTCGGTGCAGAAGCACCTATCGTGCTTACCGGCAGCGCTATCGGCTCAAGCCTCGGCAGGTTGTTCAATATAAACAGCAAACGGATGATGATTCTCGTAGGATGCGGCGCGGCAGCGGCCATCGCCGGCATCTTCAAGGCACCAATTGCCGGACTGGTGTTCACTCTCGAAATACTGATGATAAACCTGACGATGAGTTCGCTGATGCCTATATTGATAAGCAGCGTAACGGCAACGGTGTTCAGCTATATCTTTCTCGGACAGAAATCACTTTTCAACTTCATGCTCGTCGACCCATGGGTGGTGGAGCGTACGCCGGCATGCATTCTGCTCGGCCTTTTCCTCGGATTGGTAAGCCTGTACTTCATGCGCACCATGAGCGCGTGCGAAGGATTATTCGCAAAGATGAGCAACCATCCATATATTAAATTATGTGTGGGCGGACTGATGCTGAGCACGCTGATTTTCTTCTTCCCGTCTCTTTACGGCGAGGGCTATTCGGCAATAGACGTGCTGCTGACCGGCAAGACGGTAGCCGACTGGAGCAAGGTGATGAACGGCAGTCTGTTTGCCGGACACTCAAGTCTGCTGATACTCTACATCTTCTTCGTTGTGTTTACGAAAACATTCGCAACGTCAGCAACAAACGGCTCCGGCGGATGCGGTGGAACATTTGCGCCGTCGCTGTTCGTAGGTGCTTTCGCAGGTTTCCTGTTCGCAAGAGTTTGGAACATATATCAGATAGGACCATACATACCGGAGCAGAATTTCACGCTGATGGGCATGGCCGGCGTAATGACAGGAGTGATGCATGCTCCGCTGACGGCTATTTTTCTTATAGCCGAACTTACCGGTGGATACAGGCTGTTCATACCGCTGATGATAGTAAGTATCAGCAGCTACATGATGACCAATATTTTTGAGAAACACAGCATATACGCCATACGACTCGCAAGAGAGGGCAAACTGCTGACGCATCACACCGATTCGGCTGCGCTGACGCTGATGTCTATGAACCAGATAATAGAAAAGGACTACACCTACGTTACGCCTGAACTGAAAATGGGACAGTTGGTTCAAGAGATAAGCCGAAGCCACACAAATTTTCTGCCAGTACTGGAAAACGGGAAGAAGCTTGTCGGAATCATTGATGTTACAAAAATAAGACACATTATCTTCCGGACAGAATTATATCAGAAATTCACCGTAAGGCAGATAATGTCGCCGCCGGCAGTTGTCATACATGAAGAAGATTCTATGAAGGAAATCATGTCAAAATTTGACAATACTGATGAGGCACAGTTGCCTGTCGTAGACATAGAAAGCAATTTGCTCGGTTATATCTCACGTGTCAGGATGTATGCCATGTACAGAAAGATAATCTCTGACATGAGCAGCGAATAATTCCGGCCGAAGAAAACATGCGGATAAACCTTTGGGGGATAATGTTTGAAAGACAACTTCAGCATTTTTCCGCAGAGATTTATCACAACAGAAACGAACATTACTATGCTGTCGGCCCGGCAAGCGTCATTTCCACGCGGCAAAAGAGAAAAGCGGCCCGGCAACAGAACCATTCTGT
>OMUH01000013.1 GCA_900314195.1 uncultured Prevotella sp. | reverse complement strand
TGCAAGGCAACCAAGACTACCGAATGAAGATCAACTATAACTGGGCATCTGTCACTTTTGCAGTTATCTATAAGTTTGGTGGCTACAAGGAGAAGACGGTCAAAGAGGTAGATACCTCGCGCATGGGACACTGAGGATGGTATAACTTTTAGCATGTAAATATAGAAATTAAAAGTGCATCTCCAAGAAGTTCAAGTCTCTTGGAAAAATTGGGAAGAACCGATTTTATTTACCAAGCCTGTCTGTTTTACTAGTTGCTCATACGGTTTGCTGCGTTTTTTTATCATTTTATTATGAATAGCAGAGGTTATTATTAATGCATATTTATCTGCTTATGTAATTTATTGCAGTATTTCTGTAGGAATACTGTAATATTCTTTAAAAGATACCGCAGTATTTGTATAGAAATACTGTCAGAATGAATAGAAATAAATTTTTTTATTAAAACAGGAAAGACAACATCTGTGAAAATATAATGTGCTTGCGTGATGCATACGTCAGCATGCTTGTATATATTTGCTGTCTTTCTGAGCGGACAGCTACAAGGGCCACACCCTGCACGTTGACAATTTTCTTGCTGAAAAAAGTGGTGAAGTTGTTTTTTACATATTGCAGAAAATAAGTATTCACTTAATAGTTATTACCAGAGTATTGAAAAAATAAAGTTATATGTGTATTAGCTGTCAAAAATATACTTATCTTTGCGCTATGGAACAATACTCAGGCTATTCATACGACAAATTACCGCCATCAATGGCATTATGTTTTCGGGATGACTGCCTCAAGTCTGATGAATGCATTGTCAGAAGGTGATGATGAGTTTTTCAATAAACGTAATATGCATTTCTATACACGATACAACCTATTGATATCATGCAGATTACAATGGCTCTGCATGATTGTATTGATAGTATTAATACTTTCTTGCACTGGGCAGAAACGGCAGAAATCTGTTTACTATTGGCAGACTACACTGCACCTTGACAATGCAGAAAGAAACTTCTTGCAGAAGCATGATATTGATAAGGTGTATTGCCGGTATTTCGATGTTGTACTGAATAGTGACGGACAGCCTGTGCCTAACGCTACATTGCAGTTTGAGGATTCGTTTCCTGAAGGTGTTGAAATCGTGCCGGTTGTATATATTCTCAACGATTGTTTTAAACATCCTGCCGATAATCTTGCGGAACAGACATTCAACCGTATCATGAAGATGAGTGAGGTAAACAATGTAAGAAATGTCTCAGGCGTTCAGATAGACTGCGACTGGACTTTGTCTACGCAGCAAAACTATTATGCCTTTATGACCGTACTGCAGAGCCTTTGCCATAGTCATAATTTGCAGTTGTCGTCTACGGTACGGTTACATCAATTGAGTCAGACTCCGCCACCTGCAGACTACGGCGTGCTGATGGTTTACAATACCGGAGATGTAACAAAGAAATCTGTTGAAAAACCGATACTCGACATAAAAGACGTCAAGCCGTATATGCGCTATCTGAAGAATTACAGATTGAAGCTGTCAGCGGCATATCCGTTTTTTTCATGGAAGGTCCTTTTCCGTGGTGACAAGTATGTCGGCATAATGCATAGTGACGATGACCTGCCGGTGCTGCCCGGCGATAATATTGTCATAAGGCAACCGGAAATGGAAGATATTGGTCAGGCGCAGAAAGCTATAAATGCGGCAAGAAAAGATGTCAACGATGAAATAATACTTTATGACTTGAGTGACAGAAATATAAGACGTTTTGCTTCCGGATATATAGAAAGAATATACAATAACAATATTGATGACAAGGCAATCTATGAATAAAATATTTACCATCATTGTAATAATCATATGCTTCGCGGCAACAGCTTCAGCATGCGTAGGTGAATATCCGACGCACAACCACTATCTTTTTTCAGTGTTCAACCGTTCACTGATGAACGACCGCTTTACGGAAATGACTGATAAATACTGGCAACAGTATATGGGCAGTGATAATACGTCTTACAAATGGTCTCGTGACGAGATAATCAGCAAGGTGAAACGGCTTAACGATACCGAACTGCTCACATATTGCAAACTGCTGAACAGTTATCTTGACTCAGAAATAGACTATGACAGTTGGGATTATCCCGTTCAGCAGCAGATTGCCAGGCGACACACTGTTCTTGTCAATCTTCTCAACAGCTCCATCGCCTACAAAGGCAAGCGCTTCCGTAATCAGTATGCGTTGATGCGTATGAGGGCTTTGTTCGGTTTGAAACGTTATCAGAATGCCATGAATTATTGGCAGACAACAGGCTGCAAGCTGCCCCAGTCTGTTTATAAGGACATAATGCTGAACATCTACGCCGGCTGCCTGTGGCGTACTGGCAGGAAAAGCCAGGCAATAGAAATCTATGCCGGCCAGGAAGACTATGTCAGTCTGAAATATTGTGTCCGCGGTTATCGCAATCTTGCCGGAATACAAAAGGTGTATGCCACCAATCCCAATTCTCCGACGCTCAACTATCTTGTCCAGGACTTTGTCAATAATGTGCAAGAGACAATGGACCAGTATTCTGACCTGAAAACACAGAATCTCGATGAAAAAGGTGTGGAAGAATGGATAAAAAAGATAGGCGCAAAGAAGATTACGACTACAGAGGCAGTACGGTTCATAGATTTTGCCCGTGATGTTGTCAGCAATGGCAAGACAAAAGTTCCGTGCCTGTGGCAGTCGGCAATAGGTTGTATTGAGCATCAGCTCCGGCGTTATGGCGAGGCAAAAGTCGATCTTGCCAAGGCAGAGACATTGGCCGGTACGCCACGCATGAAGGACAATGCCCGTGCCATCTATGCCGCCAACTCTGTTTTCACGGAAAAGTGCACCGCCGGCTATGACGGCTGGCTGACGGTTGAGATGCTTTGGCTGGACAGAAAGTCCAAGGAAGACAGCAAGAGTGAAACTCTCTATGACACAGACCACTATCGTGACGTGAAGGAGCGAATGGTATATAATGGGCTTGTGCCGTCATTGATGAAAAACGGCAATACCAAAACTGCATTGTTGCTCCTTGGCATGATGGAATATGGCACAGAGTGCAGGAATGACTATGCAAATATTTATTTCTGGTATCTCGACACATTGAATGTAGAAAAGCTTGTTGATTATGCCAGCTACATAAAAAAGCAACCAAACGACCCTTTGGAAAGCTATGCCTGGCAGAGGTCTTACCGTGACGGGAATTATTATAATGACATTATCGGCACACGGCTTCTTGCCCTTGGACGCTTTGATGAAGCTATACCTTATCTTGAAAAAGTCAGCATAAAGTTCCTGAACACTCAAAACATCAAGCCGTACGCTTATTATTGCGACTATAATAAGGAAAGGTGGATGAGCCGGCAGATTGTGAAGTTGCCGGATTATGGTTCTGAGGATAGCATTAAACTCTCAGTCAATAAAAAATTGCAATATTGCCGTGATATTCTCAGCTTACAACATGAATATAACTTAATGCGGGAGGGTGAGGAACGCTGTGCCAAGGCTTACCAACTTGCCACTCTTTGGTATCAGGGCAGTTGCGAGGGCGACTGCTGGTGGCTGAAGCAATATGGCATCAGCGTGTATCAGGACAGTGACAAGGTCGGAACACTTGACTTCATGGCTCCGGCTATAAAGCTTCTCCATGAGAGTGCGCAGAGCAGCAACTTCACTTTAAAGGAGAAAAGCCTTTATGCCCTTGCTTATATGCGTCACAATGATCCCTGGACTATTGAAGTGTGGGATGAGAAAGCCGCGGACTATGTTCAGAAGGTTATGCCGCAGTCTCAACAATATAATGCTATGGCAGCGTTGCTGTCATTATACCTTAACAATGAGTCAAAAGCAGACTCGTTCGTCACAAGGTGTGATATATTACGCACATTTCAATTACAAACATCTCAATTACAAACATTGTGTCACGCAGATTTCAATCACGTTATTAAAAGTATTAATAATTATTCTACTTTTTACATACTTCCTGCAACCGTTTGAAACGTATTGCGGTATCGTATCGGACATAACGAGTGCCCGCTACCGACTATCCGAGAAAACTCAGAATCGCCGACTACTTTTCAGCATGTTTTGTTGGCAATATATTTCGCAACGTGTAGGGGCCGCGCCCCGTGCCGGCCCACAA
>OMUH01000019.1 GCA_900314195.1 uncultured Prevotella sp. | reverse complement strand
TGCAATTATGCAAATAATTCGTTGATTAATAACAAGTTAATTTATAGAACATCCCTATACATATTCATATACCCATACCCATAATTCATATTCACAAGGGAGGACAATTAATGGTAATAAACATAGCATCTTTCGGCGGACGCACGCACATGCTCGACACTGCCCGTGAGCTGGCACGGCACGGACACACCGTCCGGTTCTACTCCTATGTGCCGACGAAAAGAGCCGTCAGATACGGTCTGCCAAAAGAATGCAGCTTCTCATTGTTCTATCTGGCACTGCCCTTTCTTGTTCTTTTTAAGATTTTCGGACATACAGAAGCCTTAACTTATACATATTGGCGGATCTATGACATTATCACAGCATTTATATTGAAACCGTGCGATGTATTTATAGGCCAGTCACCAATGCACATACACTCCATTAACAGGGCAAAGAAGAAATTTGGAGCAATAACAATACTTGAGTGCGGCAGCATGCATGTTAAGGATTTCGTCAGAATACTTAATAAAGACCCGCAACTAAAAGGTAAACCATGCATGTCATCAAAAGCAGAACAAAGAGATATAAAAAGTTATATATATCCGGATTATCTGAGTGTAGGGTCCATTATGGTACGCGATTCCTTTATAGCGCATGGCATAGAGGAAAGTAAGATATTCATCAACAACTACGGTTATGACCCATTTCAGTTTTATCCTACAGAATTGGAGACACAACATTATGACATTCTTATGGTCGGACAATGGAGCTACCGGAAGGGAGCTGACTTGATAACAGAGCTTTGCAAACAATATCAGTATAGATTTCTGCATGTTGGTCCTCTTTTAATGCCTTTCCCCGCAGTTTACAATATGACACATATAGACGCCGTTGACCAGACCCAGCTAATTAAATATTATTCAAAAGCCAAGGTATTTCTTCTTCCTTCTCGTGAAGAAGGTCTTGCTTTAGTACAGCTGCAAGCCCTTGCATGCGGTCTTCCACTGGTATGCAGCAGATTTTCCGGAGGTGTCGAACTGACAAAATATTGCAAATCATCTGACTGGGTAATTGAATGCAAATCCTTCTCAATTGAAGAAATACACAAAGCAATTAACAAGGCTCTTTCCCTTGCGGCAACACAACACGGCAAGAGAAGTATTTTTGTCAAAGACGCGACACTAAAAGCTTACGGAAACAGATATAATGATTTCCTAACCAAAATATATTCAAAGACGAACCATCATTTTTAGTATAAATTATGGTAACAGAATACCAGAAAAAAATACAGAATCGTACAACATTTCATTATTATACAGGTCTGTTGGTACGAAAGAACGGAAAAAAGTTCACAAAGATCTTGTAGTGGAAAGTTTATTGGGTGGCGATTTCGGTCTTTACAAAAAGGCTAGAAAGAAAATGTATTAGAACCATGAAAATAGCGATACTATTAACGTGTCATGACAGAAAAGAAAAGACTTTAAAATGCTTACACTCGTTATATTCAACATATAAGAATTATGACACATACCTGGTAGACGATGGTTGCACGGACGGTACACCCGAAGCTGTAATGGCAACTTTTCATAACGTGCATATTATAAAAGGCAATGGCAATTTATTCTGGAGCAGAGGAATGTATACGGCATGGAAAGTAGCTCTTAAACATCAATACGATTTCTATTTATGGCTAAATGACGACACCGTACTTTACCCATTCTTTATGGAATACTTAATCAGTAGCTACGGAAAAATGAAAGGTAACTGTATTGTTGTTGGGCTTATTGGTAATATTTTCAATAAGGAAGAGGTCATTTACGGAGGCTATGATTCTACTAAAAGATTAATAACTGAATCCCAATATCCCCAAGAAATAACTTATATGAATGGGAATGTAGTATTGGTACCAAAAGAAGTTGTAAAAAAAATAGGGATAATAGATTCTGTTTTTCATCATGACTTGGGTGATGTTGATTATGGATTAACAGCTATAGAGCATGGCATAAAAGTAGTTACATCTGCAAGGATAATAGCCTTAGGCTATCCAAATAATTATTGTCGTGTTCGTAAATGGGGAACAACTTTATGCAAAAGGATAAAAAAATTAAACAGTCCTTTGGGTTCCCCATTAAATATAAACTTCTATTACAGAAAAAAGCATTTCGGATTAATGAATGCCCTGATTTATTGCACATATTTGATTTATATAAATTTATTGCCAGATAAAGTTGTTGAGAAACTTTGGGGAAATAAATACAAAGACGAATCTTTTAATAAATATGCAAATTAACAAATACACCTCTGACAAAATAAAGGTCATATCTTTTATCTCTATTATTTTGGTACTATATATTCATAGTGGATTTCATGATATTCCGAGCGAAATACAAGGAATGAAGACAAACTATTATTTGCAAGAGGCAATTTCTGTTTATCTAGGTCGTATTGCCGTACCTATATTTTTCATGATTTCAGGAATGCTTTTCTTTCGCAACACAAACTGCATAGAAGATATTTTCAGAAAAATGAAGAAGAGATGCAAGACTCTTTTAATTCCGTTTCTTATTGCTGGTTTGTACTTGCCAGCAGTATATTTAACAATGCGGCAAATTCCTTGGGCTAAACAATTTATTAATAGTTTTGATATATTCAGTAATGTTCATTCTTTTGGGTCGATTCTGCAATCTTTATATTTATTCACACCGACTGGTAATCAACCTTGGGGATTCCATCTTTGGTTTCTAAGGGACTTAATCATCATAATAGCACTTAGTCCGATTCTTTACTTTGCGCGAAAGAAATTGGGACATAGAGTTATTGTAACTTTACTGTTCACATTAACATTCATACCTTTAAAATTTGGAATCTTTACTTCTTTATTTTGGTTTATGGCTGGAGATTTTCTACTTTTGAAACTTTCCTATTCTAAATCCTTGCTTTTGACATTCATTTACTTATCACTCTCTATTTGCCAACTTTTGAGACCAAGTGTTTACTGGTCTTATTTTATTATACCTATATCATTAATTGGCGTAATGGCATTATGGTCAAAATACGATTATTTGTTTGGAAAAGATTTTAGACTTAAAGGGCATAGTTTTCTAAAAATAGTTTGTAATTTTACGTTCTTCATTTATTTATATCACGAACCAACAATAAATATTCTTCGAAAAATAATGATAATAATATTAGGAAGAAGTTCATTTGGATTTGCGCTTAATTACATTTTAGCTCCGTGGATATTTGCACTGATAGCAGCACTTGTAGGGCAATCATTAAAAAATTGTGTTCCTAAAATATATGAGACGCTTGCAGGTGACAGGTAACAAATGAAGCACTTCTAACAATCATCATACTCGACTAATGCCTTTTATATTTATGAAATAATTTATTCTAAAACTACTTAATTTCAATAAAAAACATACACATTTATTTTTTCACCGAATAGTAGTGAAAATTCCTTTTACTTGCTGAAAAAAATTAATTTAGCTAACTTTGCAGACGGCTTTCTAAGTTCGATGTGAAAAAGTACTGCGGGCTGGTAGTTTTCCCGGTCTATATGCGGCGCATGGCATTACTTCTATTATTACTGTCGGTTGTTTTGCTTCCGACAGAAGAGAGGTAGTATTTGCGCAGCTCAGAGTAATCTCACATTACAAACGTATTCATGACTTCTAATTACGACAAAAAACGTATTATAAAGAATTCATCTTTGATGTATTCAAGAATGCTTGTCACCATGATATTCAATCTATGGGCGACACGTCTTGTACTTCACAATCTTGGTTCTGAAGACATGGGCATTTACGGTGTTGTAAGCGGTATTACAGCACTGGCGTCATTTATTACAGATGGGACAACAACAGCTATACAGCGGTTCATAGTATTTGAAAAGGGGAAAAAAGAAAGTCATGAAAACGAAGTGTTTTGCACTGCCGTCAACATAACATTACTGATTTCAATTTTTATTTTTCTGTTTCTTGAGCTGTTGTCTTTCTTCATTACAGACATAGCAAATATTCCGTCAGAGCGTGAGACAGCAGCCAAATGGATATATCAATTCGCAATAATATCTTTAATTATTAATTTCATAAGCATACCATATAACTCACTTATCATTGCATACGAAAGAATCAATATATATGCGTGGCTTTCTATTATAAATGTTATATTAAGTTGGGGAGCTGCATGGCTGATTTCAATGTTTCAATCTTCTGAAAGGCTTGCATTATACGGTTTTTTTTGCTGTATTACATGCGTAATTGTTAGAATTAGCTGCCAAATATACTGCAATGACCATTTCGATGAGGCTGAATATCATTTCTACATCGACAAGAAAATGATAAAACAAATGATGAAGTACAGCGGAATCACTACTTTTTCCGGTGCATTACAATCTATAACATTTCAAGCAATCGTTCTGATTATAAACTGGATATTTGGAGCGGCAATAAATGCCGTATATATGATTGCGCTTCAACTGAAAAATTCTGTTCTGTCATTCGGTTTTAATATATTCAAAGCCATATCTCCCCAAATCACAAAAACTTACGCCGAGAATGACAGAGAGCACTGCTCGAAACTTGTCTATGAAGGTGCAAAATTTGAGGCTTTGATGGTAGGTGCGATAATGGTGCCGTTTATTTTTAAATCACAATACATTCTTCAACTTTGGCTTAAAAACGTACCTGTATACACAAGAGAATTTTGTATTTCCACTATTTTTATCAGTCTGACATACGCAATTATTTCTCCTGTCAGCGTTTTAGTTCAAGCTTCCGGCAAAATAAAACGTTTCATGACAATACCTGATATATTCTACTTGTTAACTGTTACAGCATTATCATTTACTGTTGCATATTTTACAAAAAATCCAATACTAACGATCGTTTCGATTGTTATAACAGACATGATAAGTTGTTTGTTACGAATAGTCATTGCACAAAAAGAAACTTTTTTTTCAATAAAAGAATTTGTAAAACAAGTCATATCACCAGTTTTCACTGTGCTTCTATTTAGTTCTGCCGTATGTTATATCTTGAGAAATATATTCACAGACAGCATACCCGGACTAATTGCATTATTAGCTGCCAACACAATAGTTTTGCTATTTCTTGCATATTTTTTTGTAATCACAATAGATGAACGAATTTTTATAAAGGAAAATGCAAGAAAAATAATATCACTGATTAGAAAGTGAAAATAAAAATTTTAAATATAAACACTAAAAGAAGTGACAAAGACAAACTTGTTTTTGCCTTTTGGATATATTTTATTCTTCTTTTTATAGAAGGAGGATTGCGGAAATGGACTTTTCCCGAAATCTCCAATATCTTTCTTGTGATACGCGACCCAATTGCTATCTATGCCTTGCTGATGGGATTAAAGTACGGGTATCTGAAAAAATTCTTTCCTGTTTTCTTCATTTCTATCAGCATACTTGCATTTATCACAACAATGATATACGGGCACAAAAACCTTATAGTAGCATTATATGGTTTCAGAATATATGGTATAAACGTGCCTGCTTTGTTTGTCTGGGGGAGAATTCTGACCAAAACAGACATTAAGAAAATTATCGTTGCCACATTATATTTACTGTTAATATCAACATTAATACTTATAATACAATACAATTCACCACAATCAGCATTTATAAACATCGGCACCGGAGGAGACGAAGAAGGAAGCGGCTTTCAAGGCGTAAACGGATATTTCAGGCCCTCAGGGACTTTCTCTTTCACTGCCGGTCTTGCACTTTTCGAATTTTTAGCATTAGCCTGTCTTCTTTCAGAAATTACCACGAAAGAAAGCAACAAAAGGCAAATATTTTTCATATTAGTTACCGGAATTACATATTTACTTTCTGTTTTTTTCAGTCTTTCAAGAACTATAGTTGCACAGACAGGCATACTGACATTGACATTCATAATACTATCTGCATCTAACAGGAAAAGATTTCTAACTTCTATTTTCATTATTTCAACTATAATTATAGCCGGCTACATAACTTATAAATATTCGGACGACTTCAAAATAGCATATAATAATCTTATCCAAAGATTTGATGATGCTTCTAATAATGAAGGAAATTTTATTAATGGCAGCATAAGACATCGCATATTTGGTTCATACATAAGAGCTTTTACCGAACCGCAAAATTTTACAGGAAAAATCATACCTGATTTTGGGTTTGGTATGGGTGCTGGCTCTAAAGTCGGCTCAAAAATACTTAACCTTGACATGTCATACACTTTCGGACTGGCGGAAGAAGAATGGAGTCTTGTTGTATGTGAATATGGTTTCTTTATAGGCGGGCTAATTCTTATAATCGGAAGATTTCTGTTTCCATGCACATTATTCTTTAAAAGTATTACTAACAAAAAAACAAGAAATGATAATTTCTGTATATACATAACCATCACATTTTTTTCTATATCAATGACATCCGGTCTGTCTGTTCCTACCCATCTTGGTTTCTACGTTGTTACCGGTGCACTGTCGCTGGCTTCCATAAATAATAATTCAAGAAAAAATGAAAATATTGATATATATTCCTGACTTAAATCAAAAATCCGGCGGAACAACGGCTTACATTAAATTTTTAGCAACAGTATTAAAATCAAAATGTCATATTGATATTGTTACATGCCACAAAGAAAATGAAATAAAACCAAATGACAACATAATACATTTTATAAGGCACAATCTGTTCGGATTTTTAGATATAAAAAAAATAATATTAAATATCGGTCCAGACGTATTACACGTTAACACATGCTGGCTGCCTATAGCTTCATTTATTACATCACTTGCTTATAAAAGAAATATAAGCATAATTTACAGCACACACGGCATGCTTGAGCCTTGGATAATGAAACGCCATGCATACACACGCAAGAAGCCTGCTATGCTTTTATACCAAAGACGTGCTTTAAATATGGCTGACTGTATAATAGCCACATCAGAAAGTGAAAAAGGACACATTAAAGAACTTGGCATAAAAAGCGATATAAGAGTGATTCCTCTCGGCATCGAGATAAACAAATATACATTCAAAAAAAGCTGGGTAAAGAAAAAAAATATTTTATTCTTGTCCAGACTCCATGTAAAAAAAGGCATAGAGATATTGCTGCATGCCGCATACGGCATTAAAGACATACTGACAGACTATAATATAATAATTGCCGGCGAAGGAGATAAGAAATATACTCTAAAGCTAAAGAAATTAGTAAACGAACTAAAATTAAACGACATTATTTCATTCGCAGGAGGTGTATACGGTAAAGAAAAAATAAGACTGCTGCAACAGGCAGATATTTTGGTGCTTCCTACATACAGTGAGAATTTTGGGATTGTAGTTATTGAAGCCTTGGCATGCGGAACGCCAGTAATAACGACCACCGGAACGCCATGGAAAGAGCTTTATGACAGAAACTGCGGATGGTGGGTAAAGCCAACTGTTGAAGATATAACAAAGGCACTGACAGAATATGCTAAGAAAACTGATGACGAATTAATGACTATGGGGAAAAACGGCCGTAAGCTTGTTGAAGAGAAATATACAGCAGAAATAATGGCAAACAGGACATTAGCTTTATATAAAGAAATAACTGCAAATAAAAGAAATAAGCTATGATACTAAAAATAGAAATTGAGAATTTTTATTCTATAAAAGATAAAGTAACCATTGACTTTGTGGCCGCTGACATAAATACAAAACTTGCCAAAGAGCTAAAAGACAACGTCATAGAATGGAACGGCACCAAGATATTAAAATCTATAGGCATATTTGGTCCAAACGCATCGGGCAAATCAAATATTATAAAGGCTATAGCTTTCTGCTGTCGAATGATTCTAAGCTCCACATTAAATAATGAAGGTTCGATATTTAATTTTAAACCATTTAAATTCGACAACTACGACAAAAAACCAAGTAAATTCTATATTGATTTTATTGTTGACAATACAGAATATGAATACTCATTTACATTAACAACAACAGAAATATTAACAGAAGAATTATATTATTACCCTAAAGGCAGAAAAGCAAAGATATTTGTCAGAAACGAAAAAAACGAGAAAAAATATTCATTTGGAGACAAAATTATTCAAAAGCCTTCAGAAATAACTATGAATACATCTAGAAAAACATTATTTCTGACAAGAGCAAGTTCTATGAACAGACCAATAGCGCAAAAGATATACAGATTTTTCCTTCAAGATTTTTTACTTGGACTGGAATGGGGAAATACAAAAATTATAGAACAGAATTTCAATAAATATAAGTCTGTAATTTTAAAGGCTCTTTCCGTTTGTGATTCGGATATATGTGACATTAAACTAATCCATGACAAATTAAATATGCCTATAGCTGACAACAATATATTTAATAATGCAAATGACAGAATTATATTTATTACTTACCACAAGAAAGAACCTGCTAAAGAATTTAATCTTTTCGTTGAAGAATCTGATGGAACAAAAAAATTATTTCTTATCTTACTAAGTCTGTTGGATGTTGTCAAATACAACAAGTCATTGATGCTTGATGAATTCGACGAAAGTCTTCACATACGCCTAGCTGATTTCATTATAGACTTGGTTCATGCAGCCTGGCATGCTCAGCTGCTGTTCACGTCACACAGCACGCAACTAATTGACACGCATCGTTTAAGAAGAGACCAGATTCTGTTTGCCAACAAAAAAGAAAACGCTTCAACTGAAATATATTCATTATATGATTTCAAAGACTTCAAAGATAACATGAACGCTGAAAAAGCCTACCTGCAAGGACGATTTGATGCAATTCCGTACATTGAATCTTCCGTATCTAATTTAAAAAATCTATTAAGCTAAATAAATATGACAAAGAAAAGGAATATTGGAAGACCAAGAAAAATGAAACCAGTTGTTCTAGTTATATGCGAAGGCGAAACAGAAAAAGAATATATTACTTTTCTTCGTGGCAAATACCGTTTTCCAATAGAAATAAAAATCCTTGGTGATGACATCAATAACAGAATTGTCGAAAAAGTAAAAAACGCTGTTAAGCTGAATGGAAAAGACATTATACGTACATTCTTAATGTATGACAGAGATGTACCTTCAATTAACAATATTGTCGACGGAATAAAAGGAGAACTTTTATGCAGCAATCCATGTGTTGAGTTATGGTTTATATTGCATATAACTGACCAATTGTCAGAAATAAGTTCAAACTCGTGTATCAACTTGTTGAAAATGCAAAATGACACATGGAATAAATACAAAAAATCTTCTTTTACGGACAAACAGAAAACATGCCTATGGAATAACAGATTACAGGCTGCTGAAAGGGCGAAAAAATTAAAGCATTTCAACAATCCATCTTCAACTGTATACAGACT
The DNA here is from genome assembly GCA_900314195.1 of uncultured Prevotella sp. Taxonomy (GTDB): domain Bacteria; phylum Bacteroidota; class Bacteroidia; order Bacteroidales; family Bacteroidaceae; genus Prevotella. Next base: position 20,290 of record OMUH01000019.1, on the reverse strand, counting down.
GATTGATTATTTGGAAGATTTTAATGCTTGTGGGAATGCTTAACAAAGAATATAAAGGGCATATTTCTAAAACGAACAAAATAGTTCGTGCTGTATGGAATATGTGTTATCTGTTTTTTTTCAAGCCTTTCGGAACAACTGTTTTCTGGCCTTGGAGGCGCTGCATCCTTCTATTGTTTGGCGCAAAAATAGACAGGAAAGCAATGGTATATGCATCAGCAAAGATATGGGCTCCGTGGAACCTTACAATGAAGGCGGGCAGCTGTCTGGGGCCAAACGTCATTTGCTACAACATGGCTAATGTAGCTTTAAACGAAAACGCATGCGTGTCTCAATATTCTTATCTGTGCACGGCAGGACATGACACAACGTTGTTAAACAATTCAAAGAATGGGCTTATTACAGCAGCAATTAAGATAGATAAGAATGCATGGATAGGAGCAAAGGCTTTCATAGGCATGGGCGTTGAAATTGGCGAAGAAGCTATTGTTGGCGCAACAGCATCTGTATATAAAGACGTGGAACCTTACGCAATAGTAGGAGGTAACCCTGCAAAAATTATCAGAAAAAGGAATTCTGGAAAAAGTATATAATAAATTTTGTATGAATGATATTAGTGTTATTATACTGACATTAAACGAGGAACGGCATATAAAAAGAGCCATTGAAAACGCACAGAAATTCGCTGAAAAGATTTTTATTGTAGATAGTTTTAGTACTGATGCTACATGCAAAATTGCAAAAGAAATGAACGCTGTTGTCTATCAGCATAAATGGGAAAATCATTCACAACAATTCCAATGGGCTATAGACAATCTACCTGTAAAAACAGAATGGGTATTTCGATTAGATGCCGACGAATATCTTTCTGATAATCTAATAGAAGAAATAAAAACAATAATAAGAAAAAACGATGGTAATATAAATGGATATACAGCCAGCAGACAATACATTTTTTTGGGGCGGCATATCAAGCACGGCATAATACCAATGAGACCGCTACGTCTCTTCCGTTACGGCCACGCTCACATAGAGAACAAGAATATGGATGAGCACATTGTGCTTGATGACGGAGAAGTGGGTAACCTTAAAGGCTGTTTCTATGACGCAAGCCTTATGACACTGTCTGAATGGACCGCGAAACACAATGGATACTCCACTCGCGAAGCACTCGATTTGCTTGCGTCAAAATATGCTATCGGCACTGTTGAAAACAAGGCTACAAACATGGCTGGAAGACACACGGCACACGTAAGAAAAATGAAGCACTTATACATGCGAATGCCTTTGTTTTTTCGTGCCTTTCTGCTTTTTTGTTACCGTTATTTCATAAGATTGGGTTTTCTCGACGGAAAAGAAGGTTTTATGTGGCATTTCCTGCAAGGTTTCTGGTACAGAACGCTGGCTGACGCAAAAGTTTACGAAATTGAAAAGAAATTCAATTTTGACAGAGACGAAATAAGTAAATACATAAGAAATAAGCTGACAATAAAAAAAGTGAATTAATAATGTAAATGAAAAATGTAAATGAAATAATGTGAACAATTTTTTTTTTGTTCACATTATTTTATCGATAAAATTGTTTTTTTACTTACCTTTGCAAGATAATTGAACATGTATGTGCTTTTCCTGGATTTAAGCCATTGAAAGGAAGCAAACGGCAAATAACACGGGAACGCATATAATTACATAAATGTTTCGCAGGATGAAGGTTACAATAATAACAACATGTCTTAACAGGGCCCCGTTCATAAAAGATGCCATGCAAAGTGTCATTGAACAGGACTATACAGACATTGAATATATTATTGTTGACGGGAATTCTTCTGACGGCTCAAAGGAGATTATTTCTGAATTTATTGCAGAACACAACAACAACGATGAGTGGCGGAAAAAACATTCTGATTTCTCTTTTAAATTTATATGCGAGCCTGACAACAGTCTCTACGAAGCTCTTAACAAGGGCATAAGCGTAGCAACAGGAGACATTATCGGCATGGTGCATTCAGACGATTATTTGTACGACTGCCATACGATAAGAGATGTTGTGAGTTTTTTCAATAAGACTAATGCCGATTTTGTATATGCCAACGGACTTTATGTTGACAGCGACAACACCCAAAAGATTGTAAGAAACTGGATAAGCAGCCCATACGCAAGATGGAAGATAAGATGGGCCTGGCTGCCGCTGCATACTACTTGCTATGTTACGCGGAAGGCAATGAATGAGATTGGGCCTTACAACGAGAAATACAAGATTGCCTCAGATACTGATTTCCTTATTCGCGCATTGTTTGAGCACAGATATAAAATAGAATACCTTAAAAGATATGTTGTCACAATGCGGATGGGCGGAGTAAGTACAAGCTGCAAAAGGCTCGGGATAATGTGGAAGGAAGATGTTGAGATTTTCCGTGACCACGGTTTTCCGCCAGTCACATCTAAAATAATAAAAATGCTGCGGAAAGTACCGCAGTTCATAACTGCACGTCTGCTGCCGAACAAAATTTTGGAAAACAAATGGCACAAGAGATAAACAGCAGCAAAGACCATTTGTCTTTCTTATGCTATTGTCTTTCAGAGCACAGTACTCCTGTTCCAGAATGCGTAAAACGCATCAACTGGACAGACCTTTTAAAGTTCGGGCTGAAGCAAGGCATTGCCGGGATATATGCATACACGATTCTTGAGAATAACAAGGCTTTGGAAGATGTGAAATGGTACGGCAACTGCCCTGCCCCGCGCGAAGTACTAAAATGGTCGAAGTTCTTGATAAATATCAGAGAACGCAACAAGAGAATTAACCGCTACACTGCAAAGGCCGTAAACGGATTTGCACAGTCCGGCATAAGGACGTGTATCCTGAAGGGACAAGGAAACACGTTGTTCTATAAGAATCCGTATATACGTTCATCCGGCGACATCGACATTTGGGCCGACGCGCCGCGCATGAAGCTTTTCGCACTTGTGCGCAGCATCTTTCCGGAAGCACCATTCAAATGCCAGCACATTGATTTTCCGGTATGGAAAGAAGCGCCTGTCGAAGTGCATTTCTTCCCTATGTATCTTGAAAATCCAATAAGCAACTACAGGCTGAACAGATTTTTCAAAAAAGAAAAAGAAAAACAATTTTCAAACAAGGTTTCGCTGCCTGGAACGAACTGCAAGATTGCGATACCTGCTCCACTCTTCAATGCCGTTTATCAGTTAACGCACATAAACGTTCATATTCTTATTGAAGGTATCGGGCTCAGACAGTTTATCGATTATTATTATGTGCTCAGGCAGCTGAATGACGAAGACAGACAAACTGTTGCCAAATTGGTTAGCTATTTTAAAATACGGCATCTGGCTGAAAGCGTTATGTACATTGAGCACACTATTCTCGGACTAGATGAAAAATACTTGTTCGTGAAGCCTGACGAAAAACGCGGAGCACACCTGGCAAAGCAAATTATAGCTGACGGAAACTTCGGCAGGCATAACGCAGATAATCCGGGCGACAGGTCTTTTTGGAAGAAACAGTTCTGGAAACTTAAGCGCAACGCTCATTTTGTTTTTGACTATCCGTCAGAAGAACTGTGGGAGCCCGTATTCCGTATAGCCCATTTCCTATGGAGAGTTCAATATGATCTGAAATGGAAATTGCTGAGCAGATACTACAAAGACATCTATGAAAACGATGAGACTGCAAAAAAACTATTTGAAAATATGCAATAATTGGTTTATACGATACAATAAATAAAGAGTAATAAAGGTTATAATAAAAGTATAAAAAGATAAATTAAAAAATGAAATATCAGAAACTCATCATAGCTTTTGTTTTTTCAATATTTGCTATAAACATTCATGCACAGTCTATGTCTGACGACCAGGTGATGCGCACCATCGTAACCGAGCATGAAAAAGGAACCTCAAATGCACAGATTGTGACAAAGCTGATGCAAAGCGGAGTAAATGTAACTCAGATTCAGCGGGTAAGAAGAAGAATGGAGAGTTTGCAAAAGCAAAGCAGCCTCAGCGCAAACACATCGGAACAGGGCAACGGCTCGCGTATGCGCAAAAACAACGGAAAAAAACGCTCTGACTACGGCAATGGTGTTTCAGCAGAATCAAAGAACAACAGCAATTATCGTATAACGCCTCAACGCGACCCTGATTATCAAAACACATACGATGATAATGATGAGGAATATATGGACATGCAGGATGAGCTGTACGGCATATACCCTGACTCTACCGAGATGCTGAAACACTTCCTGGCACAAGAGAAGAAAAAGAAAAACAAAGTGTTCGGACGTGACATATTCAACAACAAAGAGCTTACGTTCGAGCCGAACATGAATATTGCCACCCCCCAGAACTACCGACTCGGCCCTGGTGATGCCGTAATCATCGACATATACGGAGCCTCACAGAAAACCATTCAGAGCACGGTATCACCAGACGGTGAGGTGACAATTGAAGGCTACGGTCCCGTACAGGTATCAGGCCTCACCGTTTCGCAGGCAAACGCTAAACTGCGCCGCACGGTAGGCTCGCGATACAGCAGCAGCCGCATAAAGCTGACTGTGGGCCAGACACGCACTATTATGGTCAACGTGATGGGTGAGGTAAAGGCGCCGGGCACATACACGCTGAGTGCCTTTGCCACAGTGTTCCACGCGCTTTACATGGCCGGCGGAACAAATGATATGGGTACTCTGAGAAACATTAAGGTTTACAGAAGAAACAGACTGGTAAGCGTTGTCGACATATATGACTACATACTTAACGGAAAACTGACAGGTAATGTACGGCTCGCAGACAATGACGTTATTGTCGTAAGTCCTTACGACTGCCTTGTAACAATCACCGGAAAGGTAAAGCGTCCGATGATTTATGAGATGAAGAAGAACGAAAGCATCAGCTCACTGATTAAATATACCGGTGGTTTTACAGGTGACGCATATAAGAAGAGTGTCCGCGTGAACCGTAAGAACGGACGCGAATACGCCGTATTCAACGTGGGCGAATTTGACTTCAGCAGTTTCCGTATTGCCGACGGCGACTCTGTAAGTGTCGACTCTATCCTGCCGCGTTACGAGAACACTGTCGAAATAAAAGGAGCTGTGTTCCGTCCTGGTATGTACAACATAGGCACTGATGTGAACTCTGTAAGGTCGCTGATAGAGCATGCTGAAGGAACCACAGAGGAGGCCTTCACGGCACACGCCGTCATGCACCGCATGAAAGCAGACCGAACGCTTGAAGTCATACCAGTAGATGTGGCAGGAATAATGAGCGGGAAAGTGGCAGACATTCCGCTTAAGGAAAATGATGTTCTGTTCATACCTACAAAGCAGGAACGACAGAACAAACGTACGATAACCATACGCGGCGAGGTAATGTATCCGGGCGTATACATGTATGCCGATAACGAGACATTGGAGGACATCGTTTTGCAGGCCGGCGGACTGACCAATAGGGCATCGACCGTTGACGTATCCGTAAGCAGACGGGTTACAAACGCCAAGGCAACCATGCCCGACAGCATAATCGGCAAGAGCTATAAGATGAGCCTGAAAGACGGTTTCATTATTGACGGTACGCCTGGCTTCACCCTAATGCCGTTTGACGAAGTCTACATTCATAAAAGCCCGGCCTATACCGAGCAACAAAACGTAGAGATCGACGGCGAGGTAGCCTTCACCGGCACATATACCCTAACCCGAAGAAATGCACGTCTCACAGACCTTTTGAATATGGCCGGCGGCGCTACAGAACTGGCATACATTCCGGGCGCACGTCTTGAGAGAAAGACGAACGAAGCTGAACGCAAGCGTATGGAAGCAGCCATGAAGATGGCACGTGAGCAGCAGCAGCAGCAACTGCTTGAGCTCGCGTCATCATCCAATAATGCATCAGCAATGACGCAGCTCGGCCAACAGGCCAACAACACACAGCTTGAGAAATTCAACATTCCGGAATATTACAGCGTTGGCATAGAGCTTGATGAAGCTCTGAAGCATCCGGAAAGCGATGCAAACATCGTGCTGCGTGAAGGCGACCGCCTTTACATACCGAAATACAATGCTACTGTAAAGGTGAACGGAGCCGTGCTCTACCCTAACACCGTCGCATACGAGCGCGGCAAAAGTCCACGCTACTATATAAACGCGGCAGGCGGCTTCTCACAAAAAGCAAAAAAGAGCAATGCCTACATTATTTATATGAACGGCATGGTGGCTAAGGTCAGCAACGGTGCCAAAGTTCGGCCGGGCTGCGAGATCGTAGTACCGAGCAAGCTTACCCGCCGCACTTCCATAGCTGAAATGGCAACAATGGGCACCAGCATAGCCTCTATCGCCACCATGATAGCCACTATAGCCAATATGAGTAAATAAAAAACTTGTTATTTCACAAAAACATCAATATAACTTTATGAAGTTAAAACACATATTATCTTTTAAACGTAACAAGAGACTAAACAGCATAAATGAAATTAACATACCAAAACAAGACATCAGTTTTCTAACACTGATAAAATTAATTTTAAATACCTGGTATGTCTATGCTATACTATTCTTTGCAAGCATAATCATAGGATATTTAATAGGCCACAACATTCCTAAGACATATACATCGAAAGTACAGCTTGCTCCAGAAACGAATAACGACTTATCTAAATTTGGCAGTCTGAGTGGATTGGCATCACAATTTGGCGTGGATATGTCTTCACAGACAAGTGACGCAATAGTACCTGATTTATATCCTACCGTAGTCAATTCGACAAAATTCATTGTAGGACTTTGCAATATACCAGTAAGAAGCAAAGACGGAAAACTTAGAACGGATTTATATACTTATTGCAGTAAATTCCAAAAGAATACACCTTGGGGAAATTTATTCGCGAAAAAAAAAGGAAACATCAAGAACGAAAAAGAAAATATAATTAATCCATTTGAACTGACAAAAGAGCAAAGTGATGTTATCGAAGGTATTAAGGGCATGATAAAATGCGATGTCGACAAGCAAACAAGTGTTATAACCATTAAAGCAACCACTCAAGACCCACTTATATCTGCAATACTTGTTGATTCAGTGAGCAATCATTTACAAAGATTTATAACAGATTACCGTACAAGCAAGTCAAGACATGAGGTACAGCAGACTAAAAAATTGCTAAATGAAGCAAAAAGTAAATATAAGAAAATAGAACAAGAATACGTAAGTTATGCCGACGCCAATGAAGACCTTAACCTTCAAAGCTACATAAGTCGACGCGACGAGTTGGAGAACGAAATGCAACTGCGTTATAACATATACACACAATTACAACAACAACTTCAAATAGCAGAAGCTAAAGTACAGGAAAGAACACCAATATATGCAGTTATAGAGCCGGCGACAGTACCTATAAAGAAAAGCGGCCCACATACTATGCTTATTTGTATAGCTTTAATATTTACGAGTATTTTCATTTATACAGCGATTTTAATCATTCGATATACTTTATTAGTGAAGAAACAAACAAGTAAAGATCAAAAAGAAGATGAAAAATAAGCCCTTATTAAATATCGATAACGCAAACTAAAGGATAATGGCCTTTGATAAATATTTTTCTAATTTAAAGGGAAATAATATAGTTACCTATTTGGGGAACGTTCTGTTTTTTCTATTTATATTTATAGTCTTAATAGATCCTACAAATACGGTACTCCACAAAAAAGACATTTCTTTTTTAATATTAACCATATATTGTCTTTTATCCCAAAAGCCAAATGTCAAAATGCTGATTCCTATATTTACAATGTTTACTGCATTTTGTATTCCATGGGTATTAGAAGAAGCAAGATGTACAAACTATGATACGGAAGAAGCACTTGCTTTATTGAAATCGATGAGCCCCATAATATTATTATTATGGGTGGATAAATTTAACCTTATAAAATTATCTCGCATTCCTGTTGTAATAAGCTGTTTGATTGTTGACATTTTATTTATTCTTATGTCAGCATATCCTGAAATAGAAGCCGCAGCATGGGCGTTTACTGATTCTCACGGCGCGCCAATAATGATGTCCCGGCGATGGTTCTTTGGCATAGAAATATTTGCTGTATATCTAAAATCAACACCTGCGCTTATATTCGTATTGATTTATTATATTTACTGTTTGTTCGATAAAGAACTGAGATCTGTCAGAAGAATATTATTTTTAATTATAATTCTGTTCAATTTTGCTGTCAGCGGAACAAGAAGCACAATGTTAGTTCCTTTATTTTTATTCGGAATAGTCGTTTTCTTCCATTACAGGAAACACAAGGACTTTAAATATTTTATATATCCAGCCATAATACTTTGTGCTTTTTTATTTTTTGCCATTTTAGTAATTCTGGCATCAGACACAAGCGAGGCATCCAATGAAGTTAAATACGCCCATATACCATCATACATAGCTTTATTTGAAAATCATCCGTTAGACCTTATTATCGGAGAAGGACCAGGTACAAGCTTTTACAGTGAAGGATTTAATCAAATAGTTTATAAAACCGAATGGTCATACCTTGAATTAATCAGAAGCTTTGGTATATTTTCATTACTTATAATAGCTGTTTTCGCTTATCCGCTTATTACATTATGGCGATATAGAAACAATGAATTTACATATTGTATTTTCTGGACCTATACTGCTTATTTATTAATTGCCGGCACCAATCCACTGCTTCTATCCTCCACGGGCATGATAGCTTTGCTGTTTGTTTATTCTTACAGCAGCCAATTAAAAAGCCGAATATAGATTAACCAACTTAACATGAACTTAAAATCTTTAATTAATTATATCATTAAGGCAAAAGACCCAAGAACAGCATTAATAAAAAAGAATATAATATTTTCTTTTTTGATAAAAGGCTGGTCAGGCCTTGTACAGTTACTTTTAATTCCTGCCACCATATATTGTTTAGGAAGTTATAAAAATGGTATATGGATGACTATCAGCTCTGTATTAGTATGGATTGACTCTATGGACATTGGATTAGGAAACGGGCTGAGGAACCAATTGGCTAAAGATGTAGCGCATAAGAATTGGAAAGCAGCAAGGACGAGCGTTTCAACTACTTTTATAATGCTTACAGCCATAATAATTCCAATTGCCGTTGCCGCTATTTTAATAGTAAGCTCAATAAACACATACGCTATTTTTAATGTTGAAAGAAGCATAATAGATAATTTGAATGAAATTTTAACAATTTCTATATCAACAATTTGTGCGACATTTATTTTTAAATTTATCGGCAATGTGTATATGGGGTTGCAAATGCCGGCCGTAAATAATGCACTGGTTGTCTGTGGCCAGACATTGGCATTAATCGCTATATATCTTTTTAAATATTTTAATATACATTCTTTACTTTATGTTTCATTGGCATATACATTTTCACCATTGTTAGTGTATTTAGCAGCATATCCAGTTACATTTATATTGAGATTTCCTCAGTTACGCCCGTCTGTTAATTATTTCAATTTAGCAGCAGCAAAATCATTAATATTAAACGGACTTAATTTTTTCATTATACAAATTGCCGGAATAGTTCTGTTTGCCTCAAGTAATCTTCTCATTTCTCATTTTTTTAATCCTATATATGTAACGCCATACCAAGTGGCATACAGATACTATAGTTTTATGGTTATCTTCTTCACTATTGTTGTTACACCTTTCTGGAGTGCGACAACAGATGCTTTTGAGCATAATGACTATTCTTGGATAAGGCAATCCATAAAAAAGATACACAGAATACTATTTTTAGTAATGCTGATACTTCTTATAATGACCCTTTCTTCAAACTTTATATATCGTTTATGGGTAGGCAATGACATTAAAATACCATATCAAATGTCTATACTTATGGCCATATATATATATGTCATTCTTCATAGCATGAGCTATTCATACATTTTAAACGGATTAGGATGCCTGAGACTTCAAATAATCTGTACAGTTACAGCAGCTATTCTTTTTATACCAACAGCATGGGCACTGTGCAAGTTTTTTCAAATAAACGGAATCATTATATCTCTCATTTTACTAAACTTGCCTGGCCTATTTATTAACGGAGTACAGCTTTACAAGATAATTAATAAAAAAGCAACCGGAATATGGAAAATACAATAGACAAGAATTATAAGACTGCCATTCTTTTAGCAACTTATAACGGTGAGCTATATTTGAAAGAACAATTAGAATCCTTATTTAATCAAACATACAAGAACTGGACCTTATATATTCACGACGACGGTTCCAAAGATAACACTATAAATATCATAAAGTCATATCAGCAACAACATAAAAATATCAAGTTATTTGATTATCCTGCTACAGGAGGAGCAAAAAACAACTTTTTTAGTTTATTGCAAAGAGTTGATGCCGATTATTACTTTTTCTGTGATCAGGATGACGTATGGAGAAAAGACAAAATAGAAATTCTTTTAAATGAAATGATAAAGTTGGAACATCAATTTAAAAAAGCTCCAATAGCTGTATACAGCGACTTAAAAATAGTTGATAAAGATTTACAAACCATTAACAAGTCTTTTTACGCATATACGAACATTCACCCGGAATTTCTTCAAACTTTTAATGAACTTGGCGCAGCAAATATTTGTCCAGGCTGTTCTATGCTAATCAACAAGAATGCGAAAAAGGTAGTTTCCTTTCATGCCGAGAAAGCCACCATGCATGATGCATGGATAATTTTATGCATTGCAAAAGCAAAAGGGATAATAAGACAAGTAAAATTACAATTGGTATATTACAGACAGCACGAAAATAATTCATTAGGCGCAGTAAATGCAAAAGATTTAAAAGCAATAAATAAATTTCGTCATTTAAATAAAGTGATAAAGGACAATCTGGCAACGTTCAGAATGCTGGAAACATTAAACTACGGCAGTTTCCTTAAATTCATTTATTACAAATATAAATATAAAAGAAAGCTAAGAGAAATAAAATAATTTTTTCGCAAAATTTTAATCAAACAATACTGCTTAAAAAATTACTTGCAGCTATATTTTCAATGAAAAGAGCTCATGGACAAAAAGAAAATTTTACATATTTCAAAATACTATTTTCCAGACGAGGGAGGTATTGAAACAGTCGCACAGTATCTTGCAGAGGGATTAACAGACTATGAAAACCGTATTATCTGTTATGCGAAAAATGGCAATACGAGAATAGATAAAATAAACGGTTTAACTGTATATAGAATAGCACCTTCCTTTAATATTGCAAGCCAAGATATATGTTTCAGTTATACAAAAAAATTAAAACATATATCAAATGCATATAACCCGGACATTGCGATAATTCATTGTCCAAATCCTTTCGTTTATGCAATAGCTATGAAGGTACTTCCAAAAAAATGCAAAAAAATTCTACTCTGGCATTCAGATATTCTGACAAAAGGTATACTCTACAAAATTATAAAACCTATAGAGACGTATGCTCTGAAAAAAGCTGACTTAATTTTGGCTACAAGCCCTAATTACATAAACTCAACAAGTCCTATATTCAAATACAAAGACAAAGTTAAGGTGCTGCAAAACGGCGTCATTGCACACAATTTAGATTTAAGACAAGATGACTATAAAAAGATTGAAAATATAAAAGAGAAATATAAAAACAAAAAACTGATTCTTTTTGTCGGCCGGCACATTCCATATAAAGGTATCGACAGGCTTATTGATACAGAAAAATATATAAAATCAAATATTCAAATATTGATTGCCGGACGTGGTCCTCAGACAGAATATCTAAAAAAACTTGCTGAAGGTAATGAAAGAATCACATTCCTTGGAAAAGTAAGCAATGATGATTTAAGATGCTATTATTACGCGAGCGACATTTTTGGTTTTTCAAGCATAACAAAACAAGAAGCCTTTGGCGTAGCACTTGCAGAAGCAATGTATTGCGGTTGCGTGCCTGTTACCTTCCAAATATACGGTTCAGGCGTGAATTGGGTAAATCTTAATGGTATTACCGGAGAGGAAGTCCCTTTAAACGATGTAAAGTCATACGCAAAAGCAATTGATAAAATATTGAATACATCTGGACTACTCCAAAAATATTCAAATGAATGCAAATTAAGAATAAGAAATAATTTTACAGATCAAAAATCTGTCAACACTGCAAGAAAAATTTTGGAAGACTTATTTGTCACTGAGCAACATGATTAACGTACTTTTATCAACATACAACGGAGAAAAATATCTAAAAGAACTAATTGACTCCATTCTTTCGCAAAAAGATGCAGAAGTAGATATTCTTGTCAGAGATGACAGCTCTACTGATTCTGAAACACATAATATTCTTGATACATATCAAAGAGAAAAAAAACTGACATGGTATAAAGGTAAGAATATTAAACCAGCGCAAAGCTTTATGCAGCTGTTACGTGATTCACATGAGACCGATTTTTATGCATTTGCAGATCAGGACGACATTTGGCTACCAGATAAATTATCTTCAGCCATAAATGCCATTTCTCAATATAATGACAGACCTGCACTATATTTCAGCCGTACTCAACTAACTGATGCCAATTTAAAAGCAATAAAAGGACCGTTAATAAAGCCTCTTTTAACTTTCGGCGAATCGTTGGTTTACAAGTTTATTCCAGGATGTACAATGGTATTTAACAAGAAGTTACGTGACATAGTAAACCTATATATCCCACAATATATACCAATGCACGATATATGGATTTACAGTATTGCGCTTGCTGTAAACGCGAAAATTGTTTTTGATGAAAAGCCACATATACTTTACAGGCAACATGGTGATAATACCATCGGACAAGGTCAAGGATGTCTTCATGAATGGAAACGGCGTATAAACAGATTACGTTCTGGAAGCTGCGAACGCTACAATATGGCGGTCGAATTAAAAAAAGGATACTGGCAGTTAATGGGCAAAAACGAAAGAGAGATTCTTGCGGCATTTATAGACGCTAAGCATTCTTTAAAGGAACGAATACAGTTAGCTAATGATAAACGTTTTAAATGTTCTGACATGAGTACTTACAGATTATTTAAATTGTCTGTTCTACTAAATGCGTACTAAACACATGAAAACAATGCCTATAAAAATATCAATTATTACACCATCATTTAACAGTGCCGCCACAATTGAACGCACAATAAAAAGTGTGTTGTCACAGAATTATCCGAATCTGGAATATATCATCGTTGACGGAGCCTCAACCGATAACACGCTTAATATAATAGAGAAATATAAAAAAAACATTTATAAAGTTATATCAGAGCATGATAACGGAATAAGTGAAGCATTTAACAAAGGCATAAAAGTTGCAAGCGGCGACTTAATTGGAATCATTAACTCTGATGATTATCTTCTCCCCGGAGCACTAAAAAGATTGAATAAATCTTTTGACGGTAAAACAGAAATATATCAAGGCAACATTATTATGCGCAATCCGCAAACCGGATTCGAGTGTAGAGAAATACCATCATCACACTTTCCTGTCATGCCGTTTTTCTGTCATGTAGCCCATCAAGGCATGTACGTTACAAAAGAAGCCTATAAGCGTATAGGCCTCTACGATGAGAATCTTCATTGGCCTATGGATTTAGACTTTTTAATGAGAGCAAGCAGAAAAAAAGCTGCATTCAAACACGTTAATTATGACATTGCTGTTTTTGTAGCAGGTGGTTTTACCTCAAGTAACATACGAAAAAAGAAAAAAGATTATTTGTACATGATAACAAAGAACGGAGGTTCAAAGCTTGAAGCTTATATCTATTACCTATATCTCATTTTTACCCAACTCGTCAAATCGCTGTTAAATAAGATCAGTCCAAATTTAGGTCAAACATTACGCTATCATAAAGCAAAAAATGATTAAACATTTTTTTTCTATAATTTTTCTTCTTCTGTTTTCGATAAATTCACATGCAGAACAGCAGTTCTATGTATCAGCTAAAGCACCGGCTAACGGAGACGGTACAGCTAACCGACCTTTCTCATCTATACAGGAAGCAATTAATAAAATTATCGACAAGCAGAATCAGAAAGTTTGTATAAATGTATTACCCGGCGAATATTTCATTTCTGAGCCAATAACTATCAATCGACCGCCCAAATACCCGATAACAATAAAGGGCATTGGAAGCAAAGCATCACAAATTATTGGCGGAATAAAAATAATAAATAATTGGCATCCATACAGAAATGGCATTTATTGCACAAAAATTAATTTGGAAGAAAATAAATCCTTAGAACAGTTATACGTAAACGACAGAATCGCCAGCCTTGCCCATACTCCAAACGATGGCTACATAAGCGTCCAGGATATTGACAGTATGACAATGTTCTTCAACAATAAAGAATTAAAAGACATTTACGGATTAAGCAGCGAACAATTTAAGAAACTTCGATTTGAATTCTACGAGAAATGGGATATAATGAATTGGATACCCAGCACTATAGAAAAAGACAAAGGAAAAATTGTTTTTTATGCCGGGCAAATGAAAAAGTGGAATCAAATAAAAAAAGGAACACGATGCATTATCTACAATTCGCCAAAGTCAATTGATTCGCCAAACGAATGGTATTATGACAGCAATAAGAAATTGCTCTTTTACTATCCTTTAAAAGGTGAAAGCATTAACAGCTCTGTTTTTTTTGTTCCAATAACCAAACAACTAATAAGAATTACCGGAAAGCCTGAAAAGTACATTAAAAACATTGAATTCCAAAACTTAGAATTTAAATGCTCTGCACATTACACTCCGGAAAACGGCGAAGGCCCTGAGCAGGCAGCCTGCTACCTTGACGCTGCCATCGATTTAAATTTTGCAGACAATATAACTTTCCATAATTGCTATATCAGACAAATTGGAGAATATGCCTTTAGTATAGGTCAAGAATGTCACAATAACACAATCAGTCACTGTCTGATTTCTGACATTGGGGCAGGTGGTATAAAAATCGGACTTACTTATTTTCATAAGGGCAACGATGAGACTTCAAACATTATAATTGACAATAATATCATCCGGCGGCTTGGACGAATACATCCGGACGGCGTAGGCATACTTTTAAGGCAGGCATCAAACTGTAAAATAACCCACAACGAAATTAATGACCTTTTCTACAGTGGAATTTCTGCCGGATGGACCTGGGGCTACAACGATGACCAAAAGACAAGTGGGTGCATAAACAACACTATCAGCTATAACCATATACACAACATAGGTAAAGGTGTGATGTCTGACATGGGAGGTATATATACTCTTGGAGAATCAAAAGGCACATCTATTACAAACAATATAATACACAATGTAGTATGTGCGGAATATGGCGGCTCAGGCATTTATGCCGACGAAGGCTCCAGCCATATATTAATAAAAAATAATCTTGTTTATGACTGCTCATCCGATCTTTTTCATGAGCACTATGGTTATGACAATTTAATTACTAACAACATATTTGCATATGGAGGTGAATGTCAGCTATATCTCGGACGTAACACAAGAGACGTATCTTTCAATATCTGCAACAACATAATTATTCAAGACAAAGGGCTGACCATTTCTGATACACCAGCATGGCCTGACATCCACATGGTAGCCATAGACAATAATATTTACTATTATCCAAACGGAAAACTGTTATTCGGCAAATATGATTTTAATAACTGGAAAAGCTTTCACGACAAGCATTCAATAGAAGCAGACCCTATGTTTGCCGATGCACCGAAAAGAAATTTTAAATTTAAAGACTTGACAAATGCCGATAAAATTTCTTTTAAGCCATTTGACTATTTCCAAGCAGGTGTTTATGGCTCATACGAATGGGTCAACGAAGCTAAAAAATAACCAGAAATAGCAAAAGACAGCACAAGCCATATGCTAAAGCTCAAATAATTTTCGAACAACATAATTTTCAACGCCAATAGCTCTTTTATTGGTTTTATTTGCAATAAAAGTATAATAAATCAAGTTATATAAATGGGAAAATATTACAAGGCAGAGCTCTCCATGTTGATTTTTTTCACAACAAATTAAACGACAGAAAGCATTAAGAATCAAACTAACATTTAAAAGCATTAAGAATCAAACTAACATTTATATGACATTTTATCTACTCCCGCCAATCGGCGCATTACTGCTAAGCGCTTTATGCGGTTTTATTTTTATACCTATCATACTGAACTATTGCAAGGAAAAGCATTTGTATGACATACCAAACCGTCGGAAGGTACACAAGAACCCCATACCGCGGCTTGGGGGCATTTCCTTTCTGCCAAGTATGCTTATTGCCTTTTTCATGGCCATATACATGATGGCGCAACAAAGCGGGAGTCGTCTTTTGCAGGTTAACGTGTGGTCAATAGGCTTCCTTACAAGTCTGCTTATGATCTATTCACTTGGTGTTGTAGATGATATCATTGGCCTGCGGCCGAGAACAAAATTCATTGTTCAGATTATTGCAGCATGCATACTGCCGCTGTGCGGACTGTACATAAACAATCTATACGGTCTCTTTGGCATTCATGACATTCCCTATTGGGCCGGAGCGCCGCTTACTATTCTTCTAATCGTTTTCATTGACAACGCAATGAACCTCATTGACGGCATAGACGGTCTGTCAGCAAACCTGTCAGTAGTCGCCCTTGCAGGCTTCTTCTATTGTTTCACACGTGAGGGGTTATACATATACGGAACACTCATCATGGGACTTATCGGCGTTTTAATCCCATTTCTATACTACAACATGTTCGGCGATCCGGCAAAAAACAGAAAAATATTCATGGGCGACTCCGGCAGCCTGACACTTGGCTTTATTCTCGGCTTCCTGTTCATAAAATATTCCATGAACAATCCCAAGGTCATGCCTTTTTCTGCCGACCGTATTATACTTGCCTATAGTCTGCTCATCATTCCGACATTCGATGTTGTAAGAGTCGTCCTTCACCGTCTGCGCAATCACAAGCCCATTTTCCTTGCAGACAAGAGCCACATCCACCACAAGCTCATGCGTGCAGGACTTACACAGCACCAGGCTCTTGCAGTCATCATTATGCTGGCCCTGCTCATGATAGCCATCAACATGCTTATATATTCCTTCATAGGCATAACGGCAACACTGATTACCGACATCGTTATATACACTGTTTTTCATATTGCACTGACACGACTGATAATAAAACACATGACATCGCAAATAATGGAGGGGCAAAGAAAATGAAGAGACTGTTTGATTTCACATGCGCCCTGATCTGCTTGATAATATTCTCACCATTGCTGCTCATCTGCGCAGCAGCCATACGCCTTGAAGACGGCCTGCCCGTCATCTATAAGCAAGAGCGCATAGGCCGCTACGGACATCACTTTTACATATATAAGTTCCGCAGCATGCGCATCGACGCTGAGGACGGCGAGCCGCAGTTGCTTGAGGTGAAAGGCGACAAGCGCCTCACCCACGTTGGCCGCTTCCTGCGCCGTCATCACCTTGACGAGCTGCCACAGCTGTGGAACGTGCTGAAAGGCGACATGAGCTTTGTCGGGCCGCGTCCGGAAAGGAAATATTATGTTGACAAAATCCTTGAGCACGACACACGCTATCTTCAGATTCTTCAGTTGCGTCCGGGAGTAACGTCGTATGCCACTCTGCATAACGGCTACACCGATACGATGGAAAAGATGCTGCGCCGCCTCGACATGGATGTAAAATATCTCAACCACCGTTCCTGTTTTCTCGACATGAAAATACTCGTTCAGACTTTCATGAAAATAATCAGCGGCCGAGTGTTCTGAACTGCAAATGGCTATCATCCCATGACAAAGATAATATACATAAAACGTCTGCCGCGAAGCTTCTATGCCATCAACCTCTTCGGCATCGTCTTTGCCACCGGCACGATGAATGCCGAGGAAATAAACCACGAGCGCATACACACGGCACAGGAACGCGAACTCGGTTTTATCATATTCTATATATGGTATTGCATAGAATGGCTAATTCTGCTTCTTCGCTTCCGCAACGGCATGAAAGCCTATTATTCAATACGTTTTGAGAAAGAAGCCTACCGCCACCAGCACGAACTTGATTATCTTGCCCGCCGCCGTCATTACCGTTACGCACAATAAATAAACGAAAACCAACAATAACAATAAAAAACTAAAAACAATGAACAGCTACAAGAAAGCATTTATTGCCGTTGCTGTATTTCTATTTTCAGCTGCCGCCATCTCAGCAACCGAACAAAAAGTAACATCACCTGACGAGAAACTGTCAGTATGCATTTCCGATACAGACGGAAAACTCACTTACAGTGTCTCTCTCGGCTCAAAAGAGATACTGCTGCCGTCAAGGCTCGGACTGACCACAAACTTCGCCGACTTCACAAAGGCTCTTAACATCACGTCTGTCAAGACCTACACGGTGAGCAAGAGCTATGACATGTCGCACACGAAGCGCGCGCACTCAGACTTCAAGGCCAACGCTGCCGACATCAGCGTGACGACCTCTGACGGGCACCGCATGACCGTCACCTTCGTCGTTGCCGACAATGACATAGCTTACCGTTACACCCTGCCCAGGCAGAAAGACGACAATCCAAAGGCAGCCGTCGTTCTCTCCGAAGCATCATCTTACCGTTTTCCTGACAACACAACAACCTTTCTCTCGCCGCAGAGCACGCCCATGATAGGCTGGGAGCGCACCAAGCCGTCATACGAAGAAGAATACAAGGCCGACGCGCCCATGACCGACCGTTCTCTCTACGGCGCAGGCTACACATACCCATGTCTTTTCCACATCTCATCAGATGCCTGGGCCCTCGTCAGCGAGACCGGCGTAGACGGACAGTATGCCGGCACACGCCTGTCCGACTTCACATCTGAGAACGGCTACACCGTGTCTTACCCACAGCAGGGCGAGAACAACGGGTTCGGCTCTGCCTCGGCAGCCATGGCCCTTCCTGGCAGCACACCGTGGCGCACCGTAACAATTGGCTCATCATTAAAGCCTGTTGTTGAAACCACCATACCGTTTGACCTTGTTGAGCCAAAATACGAAGCAAACGCTCACTATGCAGGCGGACGCTACACATGGAGCTGGCTCATCTGGCAGGACAACTCTATAAACTATGATGACCAGGTCAGGTTCATCGACCTGGCAGCAGAGTTCGGCTATGAGAAAGTGCTCGTCGACGGCTGGTGGGACACCAGAATCGGACACCGGCGCATGGAGCAGCTGGCTGAATATGCCAAGAGCAAAAACGTCAGTCTCATGCTGTGGTACAATTCCAACGGTGCCGAGAACGACGCTCCTCAGGGTCCGCGCAACATCATGAACAACGCCATAGCAAGGAAAAAGGAAATGGCATGGCTGAAGAAGATCGGCGTCAGCGGAATAAAAGTCGACTTCTTCGGCGGCGACAAACAGGAGACCATGCGGCTTTATGAAGACATACTCAGCGATGCCAACGACTTCGGCATCGGCGTCATCTTCCATGGCTGCACGCTGCCTCGCGGCTGGGAGCGCATGTACCCTAACTACATCGGCTCAGAGGCTGCCCTGGCCAGTGAGAACGTATTCTTCACCGAGCATCATGCGCGCCGCGAGGGCTTTGAGATGTGCATGCATCCATTTGCCCGCAACACCGCCGGCAGCTTCGACTGGGGCGGAATAATCATGAACGATTACCTCAGCAAAGACAACCGCAGCCGTCACAAGAGATACACCAGCCGGCTCTTCGAGCTGGCCACAGCCATAACAAACCAGGTCAGCGTATGCTGCGTAGAGGTAACCCCGCAAGCTGTAGAAACGCTCAACGCCACAGAGAAAGAAATGCTCCGCCATGTACCGTCAGAGTGGTCAGACACACGCTTCATTGACGGCTACCCTACCCGTTATGCCGTCATCGCCCGCCGCGAGCTCAGCTCCGGCCGTTGGCTTGTGGGCGGCATCAACGGAACTGACAAGACCATACAGACCACCCTGAGCCTTGGCATGCTTGCCGGGAAAAACGTCATTCTCTACTATGAGAACAAAAACCGGCAAACACTGAAAAAAGAAATAAAGATCAGCAGCAAGGGACTTTTAAAAGTCGAGCTGCCGGCAATGGGCGGCCTTGTCATCGCCGAGAACAAATAACACACCAATACATCGTAACAACAGAAAACGGGCCGCAGAGCAAGATGTGCTCTGCGGCCCGTTTTAGTTTATAATTCTGAGTTTTACCCCATTCTGTACTACTTATCCAGTTCGACCTCTTTTTGCTTC
>OMUH01000010.1 GCA_900314195.1 uncultured Prevotella sp. | reverse complement strand
GCACAACAAACTGCCTGGCTCCTATGGCAAAGGCTCTGAACGACAAGTATCCTATTCAGGCTGGTATCATGCAGACCATCCACGCTTACACAGGCGACCAGATGATTCTTGACGGTCCTCAGCGTAAGGGCAACCTTCGCCGCAGCCGTGCAGGTGCTTGCAACATTACTCCTGCTTCTTCAGGCGCAGCTAAGGCTATCGGTCTTGTTCTTCCTGAACTGAACGGCAAGCTGATTGGTGCTGCACAGCGTGTTCCTGTGCCAGACGGCTCTACAACTCTGCTTTATGCTGTTGTTAAGGGTAAGGACGTAACTGTTGACAGCGTTAATGCAGCTATGAAGGCTGAGTCTAACGAGAGCTTCGGCTACAACGAGGACGAAATCGTTTCTTCTGATATCCTTGGCATGCGTTACGGCTCACTGTTTGACGCTACTCAGACAATGGTTGTTAAGCTTGATGACGATACTTATGAGGTGCAGGTTGTTTCTTGGTATGACAATGAGAACTCTTACACATCTCAGATGGTTCGTACTATCAAGTATTTCGCTGAGCTGAAGTAATCTTAAACGAAGTTATTTATTTAACGGAATACAGACCGTCCTTCCTTTTTTAAGAGAGGACGGTTTTTTATTTTGTTCTGGTTTGATACTAGCAAGACTTTTGGCTTTTTTATGGATATGTTAACGATACTGGGTCCTACGGCCAGTGGGAAAACGGCGCTTGCCACTCATATTGCATTAGCTGTGGGCGGTGAGATTATCAGTGCTGATTCGCGGCAGGTTTACAGACGCATGAACATCGGCACGGGCAAGGATCTCGCTGATTATACTATAAACGGACATAAGATTCCATATTATCTTATTGATATTTGTGAGCCGGGAACTAAGTATAATTTGTATCAGTATCAAGAAGATTTCCAGAAGGCTTACAAAACAATATTGTCAAAAGGCGACATGCCTATTCTGTGTGGCGGCACGGGACTTTACATTGAATCTATACTTAAAGGCTATAACCTTTCCATGGTTCCTAAGAATGATGAACTCAGACGCAGGCTCGCGCACACTCCGCTGCCGGAACTTAAAGTTATGCTTGAGGAACTGAAAGAAAAAAACGGCAGCAACATGCATAACACGACAGATGTCGACAGTGTGCAAAGAGCTATTCGTGCAATAGAAATAGAACAGTATAATTTAGAGCATCCGACTCCTCTTCGTGACTTTCCGAAAATAAGTTCTCTGATTATAGGGTTGCAGTTGCCACGCGATGAGCGCCGCAGGCTTATTACTGAAAGGTTAAAGGCAAGACTCGACAGCGGGATGATAGATGAGGTAAGATCGTTGCTGGCAGAAGGAATACCCTCAGAAAATCTTATATACTATGGCCTTGAGTATAAATATATTACGGAATATTTAATCGGAAAGACAGATTATGTCTCAATGGTAAAAGGACTTGAGACGGCCATACATCAGTTTGCCAAACGGCAGATGACTTGGTTCAGAGGAATGGAGAGGCGTGGCTTTAAAATAAACTGGATTGACGCATTAAGGCCTATGGATGAAAAGGTTCAGATGGCATTGGAACTGATTAAAGAACATAATAAACTGAGCAGTCATGAATAACGAGAACAGATGGGGAGTGCTTTATTGCCCAAGAAACGGATACAACTCCAAGCAGCGCCGGGAGCAGGTCGAAAAAATTTTGAAACGTGAGAAGGTTGACTATGACTTTGTGCAGAGTGAGGATTCTGGCAGTGTGACCAGGCTCATTAAAATGTTCCTGGACAATGGCTACAAAACGATTGTAGTGATGGGTGGTGATTCTGCATTGAATGACGCGGTGAACTGCCTGATGGGCATGGAGGAACTGAAACGCCGTTCTGTATCACTCGGGCTTATACCCAATGGTGTTATGAATGACTTCGCTCATTTCTGGGATCTCGATCCGCATAATCTGGAGGCTGCCGTAATGGAAATCATAGCGCACAGAGTAAGACCTATTGATGTCGGCGTTGTCAACTACTATAATAGAAACGGTGAAAAGTGTCACAGATATTTTCTCAACTGCGTAAATATCGGGCTTGTCGCATCAACGTTTAACACCAGACGGCGCTCGCAGCATTTTTTCAGATCAAGAATGCTGTCTTTTATATATTCTTTCTTTGTTATGATATTCCATCGGATGGATTATAAGGTAAAGATAAAAGTTAATTCAGATACAATCAGAAGGAAGGTTATGACAATATGTGTCGGCAACTGCAGCGGCTATGGCTTGACGCCCAATGCAGTGCCATATAATGGCTATCTTGACGTGTCGGTTGTCTATACTCCAAAAATGACGCAGTTGTTTGAAGGTATCTATCTTTTTGTACGTGGAAAATTTCTTAATCACAAGAGCGTGCATCCTTACCGGTCAAAGGAAGTAAAGGTGGAGCTTGAAGACAAGGGTACTCTTGTAGGCATAGACGGTCGTCTTATGCGCACGCCGGTTGGAGAATTCAGAATTTCCGTATTGGAATCACAAATTAATTTTCTTATGTAACTGTAGGGCAATTAGCAAAATGTAAATGACTGATTTCATTTTGCCCTCGTACCGGATTTTTAAATGTCCTTCCGGAAGAATGGCATACAATAAAATCAGTCATTTCATGATTATCCGAGCTTGCTTATCTCGCGCAACTTCTCGTCTTCTATGATTTGAATCTTACGTCCGTCAACGGCTATGAGCTGCTCATTAGCCATAGCAGAAAGCGTTCTTATGGCGTTGCTTGTTGTCATATTTGACATGCAGGCAATATCTTCGCGGCTAAGATATATGCTTAAGGTGTACCCGTCAGCTTCAAGGCCGTATTTGTCTTTTAAGAAAATCAGCGTTTCGGCAAGCCGGGCGCGTATATGCTTCTGAGTGAGGTTTACTGTCCTGTCATCAGAGGTGCCCAGTTCTTTGGAAAGATTGCGTATGAAGAAAACGGCGATATTGAAATTACCGGCCATCATACGTGTTAAAATCTCTATTGGGAAAGAGGCTACGACACAATTCTCTATGGCCATTGCAGCGGTTTTGTAAATCTCATTGGCAAAGTAGGCCCTGTAGCCGAAGAACTCGACCGGCTTGATGATTCTTACAATCTGACTGCGGCCGTTTATCCCGTCCTTATAAATTTTAACTTTGCCGCTGATGAGCAAGAGGGCATTCATGGGACGTTCACTGTCTCTGTAAACATTCTCGTTTTTCTTGTATTTGTTTATGGAGATGTTTTTAAGTAGCAAATCGTATTCGTCTTTGCTTGATGAATTCCACAACTGGAGTATTTCCTTAGTGACTTTTTCCTTATTCACTTCATTTCTCGAAGCCATAAGCGCTAATGAATTAATTCTTTTTACCTGTATTACCTAATTATTTGCAAAAATAATAAATAAAGGTTACAAAAAAAATGTTTTTATATTTTATAACATAAAAATGTTGGCGGATTTGTTAAAATAAAATGAAAAAAATAATTATATTTGCATTTGTAACAAACTTTGATTAAGTTTGAAGCGTGGAAACAAATGCTCGTTGTGTTTCTCAACGAAACAACCTATAACTTTAAACAATAAAAGCCTTAATATAAATCTATGAGTTATCTAAGATTCGAAAAATCCCTAATGACAAACCTGCAGGAATCCTTGCAGAAAGAATTATTGCGTACGAACCGCTCCGGGGCTTATTCCTGTTCAACTATCGTTGACTGCAATACAAGAAAATATCACGGGCTTCTTGTAGTTCCAGTCCCAGAACTTGATGATGAAAATCATGTTCTACTTTCGTCGCTTGATGTGACGGTAATACAGCATGGCGCGGAATTTAACCTCGGTTTGCATAAATATCAGGGGAATAATTTTAGTCCGAACGGACATAAGTATATCAGGGAATTTGACTGTGATACGGTTCCAACAACGGTTTATCGTGTCGGAGGAGTTATCTTAAAGAAAGAAGTTGTGTTCCAGCATTATGAAGACCGTATATTAATCAGATATACACTTGTTGATTCCCATTCTCCTACCACACTCCGGTTCCGTCCTTTCTTGGCATTCAGAAGCGTCAGGCAGTTTACGCACGAAAACTCTGTGGCAAGCAGAGATTATTTTGAGGTTGATAATGGCATAAAGACATGTATGTATAAGGGTTATCCTGACCTTTATATGCAATTCTCAAAGAAAAACAAATTTGTTTTTCAGCCTGACTGGTACAGAAACGTAGAATATCCCAAAGAACAGGAAAGAGGGTATGCCTCAAATGAAGATTTATATGTTCCCGGATATTTCGAGATGAACATAAGAAAAGGTGAGAGCATTGTCTTTTCCGGTTCAACTTCAGAGATAGCAACGGACACTATAAATAAACTGTTTGAAAAAGAATGTGCCTCAAGAACGCCGCGTGACAATTTTTTCCATTGTCTTGTCAATGCAGCGCATCAATTCCATATTCATGAAAAAAACGGTGACCGTTATCTGCTGGCCGGTTATCCGTGGTTCAAATGCAGGGCACGTGATATGTTTGTGTCCTTGCCGGGACTGACTTTGTCTATAGGTGAAATACATTATTTTGAGCTTGTCATGAAAGTCGCAGAACGCGGACTGCGGGAGTTCATGCAGAATAAGCCAAAGACAACAAAGATATCGGAAATTGATAAACCAGATGTCATGTTGTGGGCCATCTGGGCTATGCAGCAATATGCACGCGAGGAAGGAAAGCAGAAATGCCTTGACAACTATGGAACGCTGATTAAGGATATGATGCTTTTCATTGAGAATAACAAGCATCCCAAAGTGAAAGTTGAGGAAAACGGACTGCTGTATAGCGACGGACGCAAAGAGGCCGTTACGTGGATGAATTCTACTGTTAACGGTGTGCCTGTGGTTCCCCGGTCTGGATATATTGTTGAGTTCAATGCGTTATGGTATAACGCGGTTTGTTTCTCTGCAGCCCTTGCCGAGCTGGATAATAACGAGAAGGATAAGGCACATCTTGACGAGATGGCTGAGAAAATAAAGAAAAGCTTTACAGATACATTCTTAAATGAGTATGGCTATCTTTATGATTATGTAGACGGGACAATGATTGACTGGAGCGTCAGACCGAACATGATATTCGCCGTGGCCTTTGATTATAGTCCGTTGAACTCTGATCAAAAAAAGTCGGTTCTGGATATATGTACCCGCGAATTGCTGACGCCAAAAGGCCTGCGCAGTCTGTCACCAAACAGCGGCGGTTATAATCCTGTGTATGTGGGGCCGCAGTCACAACGCGATTATGCGTATCATCAGGGTACCGCCTGGCCGTGGCTCGGCGGCTTCTATATAGAAGCAAGCCTGAAATTGTTTAAACGTTCAAGACTGAGCTTTTTGGAACGGCAGATGGTCGGCTTTGAGGATGAAATGTCATACCATTGTTTAGGAACAATAAGTGAATTGTTTGACGGCAATCCACCATTTGCCGGACGTGGCGCCATATCATTTGCTATGAATGTCGGCGAGATATTGCGCGCTCTTGAGCTTTTGGAGAAGTATCATTTTTAAAATCAAGGAGGACAACAGATGAAAGTATTAATGTTTGGATGGGAATATCCTCCTCATGTTTATGGTGGCTTGGCCACTGCTAACTTCGGTATATCTGAAGGATTGCATGCGCAGGGAGACATAGAGACCATATTGTGTCTGCCGCGACCGTTTGGCGATGAAGACCATACGTTTGCAAATATTGTAGCAATGAACTGTGTGCCGATTGCCTGGCGTGATGTTGATTATGATTATGTTAAGAATCGTATTGGCAATCTGATGTCTCCGGAACTGTATTTCAAATTGCGCGATCACATATATGCCGATTTTAATTATATGAATGTAAATGATCTTGGCTGTATGGGGTTCGCCGGTGGTTATCCGGGCAATTTGCATGATGAGATAAACAACTACAGTATTATTGCCGGTGTGGTGGCACGCACGTTTGATTTTGATATTATCCATGCTCATGACTGGCTTACTTATCCTGCGGGCATACATGCTAAGCAGGTCAGCGGCAAGCCATTGTGCATCCACGTACATGCGACGGATTATGACCGTTCACGAGGTCACGTCAATCCCACTGTATATGGAATAGAAAAGGACGGAATGGATCATGCTGACTGTATAATGTGTGTCAGTGATTTGACAAGAAATACAGTAATAAATCAATATCACCAGGATCCTCGGAAAGTGTTTACTGTTCACAATGCTGTTTATCCTTTGAGCGCAGAGAACCAGGCTATTCCACGCCCTGACCATACCAAAAAAGATAAGGTGGTTACTTTTCTCGGCCGTCTTACAATGCAAAAAGGACCGGAATATTTTGTCGAGGCGGCCAATATGGTGCTGCACAGAACACGAAATGTTCGTTTCTGCATGGCAGGAAACGGTGATATGATGGATCAGATGATTTATCTTGCAGCAGAACGGGGCATCACTGATCGTTTCCATTTCCCTGGTTTTATGCGTGGTAAGGAAGTATATGAATGTCTGAAAGACAGTGACGTATATGTTATGCCGTCAGTAAGTGAGCCTTTCGGTATTTCACCGCTTGAAGCGATGCAGTGCGGGACACCGACTATAATCTCAAAGCAGAGTGGGTGCGCGGAGATTCTTAATAACTGCATAAAGGTAGACTATTGGGATATACATGCTATGGCTGATGCCATATACAGTATTTGTCATAATGACAGCCTGTTCCATTATCTTTCAGAGGAAGGCCAGAAAGAAGTTGCTAATATTACGTGGGAAAAGGTAGGCGCGTGGATACGCACCTTGTACTTGAGAACCCTTGGATGGCAGTAAATCATGGTTTTGCTTATTTCTTGTTTTGATTATTAACAGGTTGTGGTAATTGACTTGTTTTTATTAATGTCATACAGATCACAAATAAAAAATAAAAGTATGAAAACAATTTGTCTTTATTTCGAGATACATCAGATTATACATTTAAAGCGCTATCGTTTTTTTGACATTGGAACCGATCATTATTACTATGATGATTATGAGAATTCCCGTTCCATAGCAGATATTGCTGACCGTTCTTATATGCCGGCATTAAACACGTTGCTTGAGATGATAAAGGAGAACGGAACATACTTCAAAGTGGCATTCTCCTTAAGCGGAGTTGGCATAGAACAGCTTGAGATGCATGCACCTCAAGTGCTTGACAAGCTGGCTGAGCTGAATGACACCGGTTGTGTCGAATTCCTTGCTGAGCCTTATTCGCATGGTTTGTCAAGTCTGGCCAATGAAGAGACATTCAAGGCTGATGTGATGAAGCAAGTGGCGAAGATAAAAGAGTATTTCCATCAGGAACCGAAAGTACTCAGAAATTCCTCTCTTATATACAATGACGAGATAGGACTGCTTGCATCGCAGATGGGATTTAAAGGAATGCTTACCGAGGGCGCCAAGCATGTTCTTGGATGGAAGTCATCGCATTTTGTTTATAACTGTGCTTTGGCCCCGAACCTGAAGCTTTTGCTGCGTGATATAGGGTTGAGCGACGATATTTCATTGCGGTTCAATAACAGTGACTGGGATGAATACCCGCTTTTCGCTGATCATTATGTTGACAAGATTGCCGCTATTCCAGATAACGAGCAGATAATAAATATCTTTATGGAACTGTCGGCGTTAGGCATTGCTCAGCCATTGTCAAGCAATATCCTTGACTTTTTAAAGGCAATTCCTAATTTCGCTCGTCAAAGAAAAATAACGTTTTCTACTCCTACAGAGATACTTCTTAAGATGAAAAGCGTCGGCAGTCTTAATGTGCCTGACTCTCTCAGCTGGGTTGATGAAGAACGTGATGTCTCGCCGTGGCTTGGAAATCCGATGCAGCGTGAGGCCTTTAATAAGTTGTACAGCGTTGCAGACAGAGTGAGAATTGCCAATGACCCTCGTATCAACCAGGATTGGGATTATCTTCAGGCAAGCAACAATTTCAGGTTTATGTCAACCAAACCGAGTAATGTTGGTCTTGACCGCGGTATATACAGCAGTCCGTTTGATGCTTTTACGAACTATATGAATGTCCTTGGCGATTTCCTGAACAGAGTGAATAACCTGTATCCGGAAGATATTGACAATGATGAACTTGAAAGTTTGCTCACAACAATACATAATCAGGATGCAGAGATAGAAATCAAGGATAAGGAAATATTGCGGCTTAAGGCTAAAATAGAGAAAATGGAAGGCAGCGGTGAGGAATATGATTCGGACAATGCAGTAGATCCCAAACCA
Organism: uncultured Prevotella sp.; assembly: GCA_900314195.1. Classification (GTDB taxonomy): domain Bacteria; phylum Bacteroidota; class Bacteroidia; order Bacteroidales; family Bacteroidaceae; genus Prevotella. The sequence goes on along the minus strand of OMUH01000010.1, from coordinate 18,193 downwards.
AAGAACGAGGTAACATTAAAAAAGAATGTATCACGCAAACCTTCAGGAAAAAAGAAATGAACAATAGATAAATTACATAATTACGGGACTTAGGAAACGAACAGCCTAAGTCCCTTTATTTATTGTCACATTTTATGTATTTTCCATCCAGAGATGAAAACAAGGATGATGGCTGTTCCGAATATGAATATATATAACACAGAAAGCGGACCGAGTAAGAACTTGAAAATTCTGCCGGTGTGGACTTCCAGAGCTGTATTCCATAAAGAAAGAGGCAAGTAAGTCATTTCCTTCTTCATCGGTCTTACAGGATATTTGCTTAAAGCACCCTTGAAATAATCAAATACAGTTCCGTCATATATATCAGCAGAATATCCTGCTACTGCAACGTCTGCAATCGGCATGTGTCCGGTGGTCTTTCCCATTATTTGCCTGACAGCACCTGTTTTCGTATTCCATTCAGACAATCCGCTGAAGGAGCCGATAATCCACGTGTCATTATTTATATGAGAAAAACAGTTTATCCCCATCGGGCTTACCTCCGGAGCGTTGCGCATCTTTTGCGGCTTATCATTCATCAAGTCAGTTTGATAAAATCCGTCTGATGTGGATATAATCCATTTGTTTATGGATTCATCCCAGCGTATTGCACGTAATTTATCAAAGAAAACATTTCTGTTGTCTAATGATGTCAGTGGAAGCGGAGATGTCTTTACAAGAACGAGCGGAACCATCAGCGGCGGGCGAAGACATGTTCCGGATATTGTCGTTATAAGGAAGAAAACGAACAGTGATGTGCCTACCTTATAATGTATTTTGACAGATTTTACCATTGCGCTTATCCATCCCTTTGCTTTTTTCAGCCTTCGGTGTCGTCTTTTGATACTTGATTTGCAAACAGTCTCGGTTATACCGGTAATGCATAGTAAAATAGTTATGCCTGCTATCAAATCAACAAAAATTCTGCCGGCAATACCGAACAATGCACCGCTGTGCAGTTGCCATAGCGTTTTGAACAAGCTTACCTTGTTGCTATAGCCGTCAGGAGTCGGTAGTGTATATCTGGTGAAGGGATTAAAGTTTTCTGATATGAAGATTTCGTTTCGTGTAAGAATAATCAAGCTGTCGCCTTTAGCAGTAATGTCGGCGATTCTGTCGTAATGAGCTTTTTTTTGTATATTAATTTTCCGCCATGTATTTCCCGTTAACATATATGCGTCATACAATCCAGCGCAAACGATTTTACCGTTGTGCATTTTTACCAGATTGCATATATGTCTGTTGTCGGCTCCTTTTTCCAAACCATTATTGAACGGCTCAATATTGGTCAATTTGTGGTCGGTAAGCCATATCCCGTTACTTCCGTAAGCCAAAATCTGCTTTTTATTAATCGCAATTGTTCCTTTGATTATGCCGTTGTTATAGTTTTTGATTTTATAATTTTCCGGTAAATATTTTCTGCTTATTTCAGCATGTGTGAACAAGGAACGATGATTGAGAATAATGCCGGACAAGCAGAACATAATCATGAAGAAAGCAAGTATAATACCTCCCCATTTATGATATTTTCTCCAAAAGTGTTTACAGCTCACGTATTAATCTTTTAATATTATTTTCCAAAGAGCTCATCTATGAAATCATAGAATTCCGGCGATTCTCCAATAACAGTTTTTATGATGTTTCCCTCCGGCGATATTATCACTTTTGTAGGGAACCCCTGAATTTTATAATCAGAAAGAACACTGCTTACCTTAGTGTTGTATGCATGTTTCCAAGGCATGTCATAATTTCTTACGGCATTTTTCCATTTGTCTTTAGAGTCGTTGCAGTCTATGCTTATGATTTCGAATTTCCCGTTGTATTTGTTGTAGTATCTCTTCATGTCCGGTATGCCTTTTATGCACCACGGACACCATGTTCCCCAAAAATCGAGAACAATATATTTACCTCGGAAATCTTTCAAGCTGAGCTGTTGGCCCTGTATATCTTCCAGTGTGAAGTCAGGTGCTTTATTATCAGAGCTGTCAGCAGTCTCATTGCTGCGCTGAGTTATGTCAGCCGTTGTCTTGCCGCTCTTAGTGCACGCATAACTGAGCGAAGTTGTTACAACGCTGATTATCATCATGATTGTGAAAATCTTTTTCATATCTTGCTTTTTTTAGTTGTTAAATAGAGCTGTTCTTATTATGTTAAATCATTTGCACGCAAAGGTAACCATAAAAAGAATAAAAAAGATATTGTTTTCAGATTTTAATTTATTAAATTTGCACAAAAGTTTTTTACAAAGCGGTTAAGGCATAAATTTTCAGGCCGTCAGAAAACCGTTTTGTGTGAGTAAAAACGATTAATAGGGAATCAAAGATGAACGTTTTAGAGTTAAGTGAACAGGAAATAGTTCGCAGGCAGAGTTTGCAGACATTGCGGGACATGGGCATTAATCCTTATCCGGCAGCGGAATATCCGGTAAATGCATACAGTACAGATATAAAGGCAAACTTCAAGGATGATGCTGACAGGCAAGACGTTGTAATTGCCGGCAGAATGATGAGCCGTCGTATTATGGGTAAAGCATCCTTTGCCGAGGTTCAGGACTCTAAGGGCCGCATACAGGTCTATGTGAACAGGGATGAGGTATGTCCCGGAGAAGACAAGACCTTTTACAATACTGTTTTTAAGAAACTTCTTGATATAGGTGATATTATAGGTGTAAAAGGATATGTATTCCGCACTCAGACAGGCGAAATAAGTATTCATGCGAAGGAGATAACATTATTAAGCAAGAGCATTCGTCCGTTGCCAATTGTGAAATACAAGGATGGCGTTGCCTATGACAAGTTTGACGATCCGGAGCAAAGAGCCCGCCAGCGTTATGTAGACCTTATCGTTAATGACGGCGTCAAAGAGACATTTCTCAAGCGCGCTACTGTTTTGCGCACAATGCGCAAGTTCTTTGACGAGCATGGATATACCGAGGTTGAAACACCTATATTGCAGTCAATACCAGGAGGTGCGAGCGCAAAACCTTTTATTACGCATTTCAATGCACTTAACATTGATATGTATATGCGTATAGCTACTGAACTTTATCTTAAGAGGCTTATAGTCGGCGGGTTTGAAGGTGTTTATGAAATAGGCAAGAACTTCCGCAATGAAGGTATGGACCGTTTCCATAATCCTGAGTTTACATGTATGGAGCTGTATGTTCCTTATAAGGATTATAACTGGATGATGTCGTTTACCGAACAATTGCTTGAAACGATATGTGTAGCTGTAAACGGAAGCCCTGAGGTTAAATATCCTGACGGCAAGGTTATCAGCTATAAGGCACCATTCAAGCGAATACCTATTTTGCAGTCGATTGAGGAGAAGACCGGTTATAACCTCGACGGCAAGAGTGAGGAAGAGATAAGGGATATTGCCGTCAACAAGCTGAAGATGGAAGGTATTGATGAATCTTTCGGCAAGGGTAAGCTTATAGATGAGATATTCGGAGAGTTCTGTGAAGGCACATATATTCAGCCTACGTTTGTGACAGATTATCCTGTTGAAATGAGTCCGTTGACCAAGATGCACCGTTCCAAGCCCGGTCTTACAGAGCGTTTTGAGCTGATGATAAACGGTAAGGAGCTTGCCAATGCCTACAGTGAGCTGAATGATCCGATAGACCAGGAACAGCGCTTTATAGACCAGATGAAACTTGCTGACAAGGGTGATGATGAGGCAATGATTATTGATCATGATTTCTTGCGCGCCTTGCAGTATGGCATGCCGCCGACCTCAGGTATCGGCATAGGAATAGACCGTCTTGTTATGTTAATGACAGGAAAGGACAACATACAAGAGATTATGTTGTTCCCGCAGCTTAAGCCTGAAGCAAAAATACCGCAGGACAGTGTAGCAGAATGGGGTAAGATTGGTGTTCCTGAAAATTGGGTGTATGTGCTCAGAAAAGCAGGATTCAATTTGATTTCAGACATAAAAGACCAGAAGGCCCAGGGCTTGCAGCAAAAAATCGGCGAGATAAATAAAAAGTATAAACTCAACTACGAAAAGCCTTCAGTAGAAGAGATACAGGCTTGGATTGAAAAGGCCGGCTTGTAAGAGTTGCGAAATTGCGCTTGCTCGTGAAAAGCGTTCAAGCGCAATCAACTCACTTTGTAATTTCTCATGGAATGTGAGTTTAGCAAACGACAATGTATAATATAGGGAAGATAGCGATAATCGGCGGTGGCAGCTGGGCTACGGCAATTGCCAAGATCATAGTTCAGCATACCCATCATATAGGTTGGTATATCCGGCGTGACGACCGCATAGAAGAATTCAAGCGGTTGGGACATAATCCGGCTTATCTTTTCTCTGCTCATTTTGATGTGAATGAGATATTCTTTTCTTCAGACATTAATAAAATAGCAGATGCTTATGATACACTTGTTTTTGTAACTCCGTCACCTTATCTTAAGAACCATCTCAAGAAGCTGCGCACCAATCTGCATGACAAGTTCATCGTAACGGCGATAAAGGGCATCGTTCCTGATGAGAATGTGGTTTGCTCAGAATATTTTCATCAGATGTATGACGTGCCGTATGACAATATAGCCTGTATCGGCGGACCGTCACATGCTGAGGAAGTGGCAATGGAGCGCCTTTCATATCTGACCGTTGCCTGCAGCGATTCTGAAAAGGCTGACAGCTTTACTTCTGTGCTTTCGTCAGACTACATAAAGACGAAGACGTCCGGCGATGTCATTGGCATAGAATATGCGTCTGTTTTGAAAAACGTATATGCCATAGCTGCCGGAATCTGCAACGGCTTAAAATATGGCGATAATTTTCAGGCAGTGTTGATGTCGAATGCCGTCCAGGAGATGGGTCGTTTCCTGACAGCTGTCAATCCTGTCAAAAGAGATTTGTATGACAGCGTATATTTGGGTGACCTTCTTGTCACCGGTTATTCAAATTTCAGCCGGAACCGTACTTTCGGTACGATGATAGGAAAAGGCTATTCAATAAAAAGTGCCCAGATAGAGATGGAAATGATTGCGGAAGGATATTTTGGCACAAAATGCATGAAAGAAATAAACAGACATTTGCATGTCAATATGCCTATTCTTGATGCTATGTACAATATATTATATGAGAGGATAAATCCGAAAATAGAGATTAAATTATTAACTGACAGTTTCAGGTAATACTTGAAATTACATAAAATATATATGTTTCAGATAAACGTTATTTGATTAAGTTATGAAAAAGATTAGTTTAAACATTGCTAAATCTTCATGTTTCCTTGATAAAGGAACTGTTGAAGGCTATGAGGAGAAAGTAAAGAACGCTCAAAAGGCTTTGGAAAGCGGTACATGCCCTGGAAATGATTTCCTCGGGTGGATACATCTGCCTTCTGAAACTACTGATGCCTTTCTTGATGAAATCCAGCAGACTGCTGACATTCTGAGGGCAAACTGCCAGGTAGTTGTCGTTGCTGGTATTGGTGGTTCTTATTTGGGCGCAAGAGCAGTCATTGAGGCTCTTGGCAATGCATTCACATGGCTTGTTAACGAAGACACAAAGAGTCCTAATATTCTTTTTGCCGGAAACAATATCAGTGAGGATTATCTTTTTGAGCTTACTGAATATCTGAAGAATAAGAAATTCGGTGTTATAAATATTTCAAAATCAGGAACAACAACAGAAACAGCACTTACCTTCCGTTTGCTGAAGAAGCAATGCGAGGCCCAGCGTGGCAAGGAAGAAGCCAGGAAAGTGATTGTTGCAATCACCGACGCCAAGAAGGGTGCAGCACGTGCAGCCGCAGACAAGGAAGGGTATAAGACCTTTGTTATTCCAGATAATGTAGGCGGCCGTTTCTCAGTTCTTACACCTGTTGGCCTGCTGCCGGTTGCTGTTGCCGGTTTTAATATCAAGGAATTAATTCATGGTGCTAAGGACATGGAAGCAGCTACCGGCATAAATGTTCCTTTCAAAGATAACATAGCTGCTCAGTATGCTGCACTGCGTAATGCACTTTATACCATCAAAGGAAAGAAGATAGAAATCATTGAGAACTTCCAACCGAAATTACATTTCATTGCAGAATGGTGGAAACAGTTGTTCGGTGAGTCAGAAGGCAAGGACGGCAAAGGCATTTTCCCTGCCGCATGTGATTTCACAACCGATTTGCATTCTATGGGACAGTGGATACAGCAAGGCGAGCGCTCAATCTTTGAAACAGTAATATCAGTTGAGAACCCGAACCATTCTTTGCTGTTCCCGCATGATGATGAAAATCTTGACGGACTGAACTTCCTTGAAGGCAAGCACGTTGATGAGGTTAACAAAATGGCAGAGCTTGGAACAAGTCTTGCACATGTTGACGGCGAGGTTCCTGTTACAAGAATATCTGTTCCAGAGCTGAATGAATATTATATTGGCCAGTTAATCTACTTCTTCGAAATGGCTTGCGGCATCAGCGGCCAGCTGCTTGGCGTTAACGCATTCAACCAGCCTGGCGTAGAAGCATACAAAAAGAACATGTTTGCTTTGTTGAACAAGCCTGGTTATGAAGCCGAAAGCAAGGCTATAAAAGAAAGACTTGAAAAAGAGGATTGATAATAGGTAATGAAGGAAATTTATGAATATTTAAAAGAGCACTGCTTTGGAGCTTTCAGCCCCAAGGCAGTGCTCTTTGATATGGATGGGGTGCTTTATGACAGTATGCCGAACCATGCAGTGGCTTGGCAAAAGTCCATGCGCGATTTTGGAATTGTGATGACCGAGGCAGACGCGTATGCAACAGAAGGTGCCCGTGGTGTAGATACAATCCGTAAAATGGTTCTTGAGCAAAAGCATAAGATGATTTCTCTTGAAGATGCTCAGAAAATGTATGACGTGAAGACGAAATATTTTCACGAGCTGCCTACTGCTCAGATATTTCCCGGCGTTCACGAACTAATGTCAAAAATAAAAGATGCGGGATGGAGTATATGTGTTGTTACCGGAAGCGGACAAAGACCATTGATACAGCGCTTGCTTGATGATTTCGCGGGATTTGTAGATGAGCAGCATGTTATAACTGCATACGATGTGAAAAAAGGAAAGCCTGATCCGGAACCATATCTCGCCGGACTGAAAAAATGTGGAAACTTAAAACCGAATGAGGCTATTGTTGTTGAGAATGCGCCTTTAGGCGTCAGAGCAGGTGTGGCTGCAAACATTTTCACAGTAGCTGTTAACAGCGGTCCGCTTGATGACTGTGAATTGAAAAAGGAACATTGCAATTTGCTGTATAAGAATATATCGGCATTTTCAGATGATTTTAATCGTCTTTTTCTTTAAATTAAATTTTTAGGAATTTCTACTTGATATTGCGCAGCCGCAAGCAAAAATATATTTATTATTTAAATGAATATCTGTAATCATCCAAACAGTCTTCATCGTTTGCCGTGACAGGACATTTGAATTATTGCGGATATTTATTTTGAGTTACTTTGATACCGCTGTTCATTCCGGCATGACCAGTTTATAATGGACATGCATTATTTGTTGGCAATTGCTTCTGAAATAAAATGCTGATTATATTCTTGAATGCAGGCAACTTAGAAATTGGTTATGTTGAATGATTTTTTATGCAAGAATGTTTCATGCTGCTGATTATACTCTGGAATATTTCCAAATTGGAAAAAGCTATTTGTTACCGATGAAAAGGTGTAATTTTTAGTTATTTATATCGTTTTTTGGTAACAATTGAATAATTAAATAAAATTTCCACCTTTGATACCTGCAACAATGTTATTTTTGTAACTGTAAAAAGGTAGGAAATGTTACTTTCAATGCAAGAGACTGTGTATGTGAATACATATATTGTTTATACAAGTATATTACAAGTATATTAGATGTTAAAACTTTTTCTAGGTTAAAATGGTTAGTTCGCATGATAAAGTGATAATATTGAGTAGGTTTATTCGCATTTAACATTGGATTTTTTAAATTATCATTTATTTAGGCTTTGTTTATACTCAAACATTATTTTTATTTGATGTATGAATGAAATTATACCGGGCTTTGCGTGAGCAGTCAGCTCGGTATTTTTTTTGTCTTTTTTTCTGCCCACATTTTTCTGTCCACATTTTTTTTGCCCACATTTTCCTGTCCACATTTTTTTAATTCTTGTTGTCAATGTTGTGTTTTAAACGAGTATTCTTACAGGAATACTCCGGTATTTCGTTATAAAGCCTGTAGTATTCCTATAGGAATATTAGCTTGTACTACGTCAGACGGTTTCAGGTTTCTATTTCGGCATACAGAATTTGATTTAATTAAAAAACGCATATACATTTAGAAAAAATATGTTTCCAGAGGGGTTTATTACAGTAAAATGTTATAATTTTGTATTATAATGAACCTATAAATAATAAACTTATGACTGAAAATTTATTAAGGCCTTATGTAATAGGCTTGGATTTGGGCGGAACGAACTCTGTTTTCGGAATAGTAGATTCTCGCGGTGACATTAAAGCTACGACAGCTATCAAGACACAAGGTTATAAAAGTGTTGATGACTATGTAAAGGCATCTGTCAATGCCTTGATGCCTATCATTGAAACTGTCGGAGGAATAGATTCTATAAAAGCTATGGGAATTGGTGCCCCGAACGGAAATTATTATAAGGGTACTATTGAGTATGCTCCTAACCTGGCATGGGCTCATGACTGTGTCGTGCCGTTGGCAGATATGTTCTCAAAAGCATTGAATAATATTCCGGTTGGGTTGACCAACGATGCCAATGCTGCCGCACTTGGAGAGATGACTTACGGTGTTGCGCGCGGAATGAAGAATTTCATTGATATTACATTAGGAACAGGCGTTGGCTCGGGAATTGTTATAAACGGGCAGATGGTTTATGGCTCTGACGGCTTTGCCGGTGAGCTTGGCCATGTGACAGTAGACAGGTCAGAAAATGCACGTGTATGTGGTTGTGGAAGAAAGGGCTGCTTGGAGGCTTACTGCTCAGCGACTGGAGTGGCAAGAACAGCAAGGGAATTTCTGAAAAACTCAGAGGAGCCTAGCTTGCTCAGAGACTATAAGCCTGATGATATTACTTCATTGGAAGTTAGCCTTGCCGCAGCCAAAGGTGATAAGCTTGCCTTGAAAGTATATGATTTTACCGGAAAAATTCTTGGTGAGGCCTGTGCTGATTTCATGACGTTCAGTTCTCCTGAAGCGTTTGTGTTCTTTGGCGGTTTGACAAAAGCCGGCGACTTGCTCATGAAACCTATAAAAAAATATTATGACCGTCATGTGATGCCAATATTCAAGGATAAGGCAAAATTCCTTATCTCGACGCTGGACGGCAGTTCTGCTGCCGTGCTCGGTGCGAGTGCCATAGGATGGGATTTATAGCAGATTTGTTACAATAAATGATGTAACAAAAGCTACATTTTTGAAAATGGCTGATTAACAATTTGTTTTATTTGTCAAAATTGACACTTATAACTGATTGTTTATCAGCTATTTGAAAATTAGTACTATTTATTTGTAGCAATGTATTAATAAGTAATCCATAATTGCTTTAACTTTGCATATGTTTTAAGATTGAATATGATTTGGAACGATATAAATCAATATTCATTAATTTAAAATGACTATTGAAAGGAAGGAATTCCCTCATTGTTTAGTAGTAATGCTTACAGGTCTGGTCTGTGAAGATAGTAGGCCTGTTTTTTTTCTTTTATTTTTGTACAATATATAATATAAATTATCGTTTCAATAAAAGAGGACTAAATGCCTTGTTTTTATTTATAACAATAAACAAACTTAAAATTCGAAAACGTAAAACAACTAAATTCTAATTTTCCAAAACAAATGAAATCACTTAAGACCTTACTAATCTTGATTTTTTTTCCGCTGTCATTATTGGCCAATGGGTGGAATGACACAGAATATAAAGAGATAGAAGATAATATAATGTTGCCTTCGATAGCGAACCGTATGTTCAATGTGACCACTTATGGCGCATCGACAACAGCGTCGGCAGCAGAGAACCAGAAAGCAATAAACAAGGCCATTGACCTGGCCAACGATAAAGGCGGTGGCAATGTCATTGTTCCAAAGGGTACTTACCTTACAGGAGCCATAAGGCTGAAAAGCCATATCAATCTTGTGCTTGAGGAGGGCGCCGTACTTAAATTTGCCTTTGAGCCAGAGTTGTATCCGCTTGTTAAAACATCGTGGGAAGGCCTTGGCTGCTGGAATTATAGTCCTTGCATATACGCCTATAAGGCTACGGATATAGCCATCACCGGTAAAGGAACAATAGATGGTAACGGCTCCAATGAAACATGGTGGAAATGGTGTGGAAAGGCAAAGTTCGGCTTTAAGAAAGGTGAGACAAAAGAGTCTCAGTCTTTAGGCTCACGCGCCAGACTTCTTAAGATGGCAGAGGATGATGTTCCTATTGATGAGCGTAAATTCGGAATGGGACAAGGATTAAGGCCACAGCTTGTTAACTTCAATGAGTGTAACAGAATTCTTATCAGAGACGTTAAACTGACAAATTCTCCGTTTTGGGTCATTCATCCTTTATTGTCAAAAAACATAACTGTTGACGGCGTTAACATTTGGAATGAAGGCCCCAATGGAGACGGCTGTGACCCTGAGGCCTGTGAGAACGTGCTCATTCAGAATACTGTTTTCCATACCGGCGATGACTGTATAGCCATCAAGAGCGGACGTAATAATGACGGACGTCTGTGGAACAAGCCGTCAAAGAATATCATCGTGCGTAACTGTAAGATGGAAGACGGTCACGGCGGTGTTGTTATAGGCAGTGAGATTTCCGGCGGCTGTGAGAATGTGTATGTAGAAAACTGCCACATGGATTCTCCGAATCTTGAGCGTGTCTTGAGAATAAAGACAAACAACTGCCGTGGTGGTCTGATTCAGAACATCAACATGCGCAATGTTACTGTAGGTCAGTGCAAGGAAGCCGTTTTGAAAATCAATCTCGACTATGAGAGCAAGGAAGACTGTTACCGTGGCTTTGAGCCTACCGTACGCAATGTCTACATGGAAAATGTAACCTGTAAGAAGAGTGAGTACGGCGTTTTGATTATCGGGTTGAACAACATTGAGAATGTTTATGACATTAATCTGAAGAACTGCACGTTCAACGGCGTTACAAAACAGAGAATTAAGGTAACCGGAAAAACAAGAGACATACATTATAATAATGTACACATAAACGGCAGCCTTATACTTAATGACGGCGAGCAGCCATATTCCAATTACTCTCAATGGCTGACTTATTCAGAAATAAAGAGAAATCCGCTGAGCTATCTTCTTGATTTCTCGTCGAAACCGAAGTGGAGCTATGTTATGGGCATAGAACTTGAGGGAATGCTTGACACATATCTTAAATACGGTGGTGACACTATATTGAATTATTGCAAGAGCTATCCTCAAAAGATGATAGACGAAAATGGCAATATAACAGGATATAAATATGAGGATTTTAATCTTGACAACGTTCGTACAGCCAAATTCATTGAGCGTATGTATGAGCTTAATCCACAGAAGAATGTTGCCAAAGCTCTGAAAACCTTATTCAAGCAGCTTCAGAACCAGCCGCGCACACAGGAAGGCGTGTTCTGGCATAAGGCGATATATGCCAATCAGGTATGGCTCGACGGGATATTCATGGGACTGCCATATTACACAAAGTATGCAGCAAAATATCTTAAGGGAAGCAAGCAGACGAAGGTCTTTGATGATGCTGTTGACCAGATTATAAAGACAGACAAGCGTACATACGATCCTGCAACAAATCTTTGGAAGCATGCCTGGGACGAAACGCACCAGCAGTTCTGGGCAAACAAGGAAAACGGCCAGAGCCAGCATACCTGGGCAAGGGCATTGGGATGGTACACAATGGCCATGGTAGAGGTGCTTGACGCGCTGCCACAGGACTATGCGCGTCGTGCAGAGGTCATTTCACTGTTGCAGAAAGCAATGAACAGCGTCATAAGCTATCAGGACAAGAATACCGGCGTCTGGTATGACGTGATGGACGTGAAAGATCCGAAGAACTATCTTGAGGCAACAGCGAGCAGCATGTTTGCATACGTGCTGCTGAAGGGCTCACGCCTAGGCTATCTGGACAAAGAATGCAAGGCTGCCGGCTTGAAGGCTTACAAAGGCATTCTGAACCAGTTCATTCAGGTTAACGACGACAAGACCATAAGCTTGGATAAATGCTGCTCTGTCAGCGGCCTTGGCCCGGGCCCCGGTCCGTACGTAAAAGCTGGTAAGGAAAATCTCAGACGTGACGGAAGTTTCGCCTACTACATGAGCGAACCAATAAGAAAGAATGACGCAAAGGGAGTAGGTCCGTTTATTTGGGCTTCGTTGGAATACGAAATGCTTAACGGCGCTGAATAACATAAAAGCTGATGTTCTCTGTTGATTATAATAATATTAATCTTAGAAAATAACGCATCAGTTTTCTAATGATACCGCACAAATACCTGTATTAAAACGACCGCAGGTTTTTGTGCGGATATCTGTTTTTTTATTTATTCTTATTTCTAATAAAACAATTTAAAAATCAAGAAAATATGAACACAAAGAACAAACTACTTATTCTGCCGGCAGCTATGCTGACCACTCAGCTTTTTGCCCAGGCCCCGGCTTTCCCTGGCGCAGAGGGAAACGGCCGGTATACCACCGGCGGACGTGAGGGAAAAGTTATCCATGTTACTAATCTTAATGATTCCGGTACCGGTTCTTTCCGTCAGGCAGTATCAGGAAGTTCGAAGAAAATCGTTGTTTTTGATGTAGGCGGTGTCATTGCCCTGAATAGTGATGTGAAGATAGGCGCAAATACAACAATCCTTGGTCAGACAGCACCGTATCCGGGCATCACATTAAGATACTATACCACGCAGCTTGGCGGTGACAATATAGTTGTCCGCTTCATCCGTTTCCGCAGAGGCCAGGAAAAAAATGTCAACGACGGAGCTGACACCTTCTGGGGCAGGAATCATACCGGCATCATGATTGATCACTGTTCAATGAGCTGGAGCATTGACGAGATAGGCTCTTTCTATGACAATAATAACATGACGCTGCAATGGTCGGTTTATGGTGAAAGTCTGAACAATGCCGGGCATGGAAAGGGCGCGCATGGCTATGGCGGAATATGGGGCGGTAAGCTTGCAAGTTTCCATCATAACATGATTGCACACACCAATAACAGGTCGCCGAGGTTCAACGGAGCACGATATAACTGGACGGGATATAAGCTCAACAAATTATTCAGTACATATAATTGGGAAAATGCTGTTCAGGCAGAGAATGTTGATTTCAGAAACTGCGTTGTCTTTGACTGGGGTGGCGGTGGCTGTTACGGCGGTCCCGGCGGCGGATATATAAATATGGTCAACAATTATTATCAGTCAACCCCCGAAACATCAAACAAGAAAAGAATAACCACAGTATCTGTTGCCAACAAGACATCTTCAAGCGACAACAAGACATATTGGGATATGACCAGCCGGTATTATATCAACGGAAACTATATGAGTGCCGCCGGTGCTGATTATGATGACTGGAATGGAGTGACTTATGACGGAGGTACATCGATAATAAACAGAGCACGATACTCCAATGACTCTCTTTATTATTACGGTAGGAATGTTGAGCATCTGCTTAACTCGAAGGGCATACCCTGTGTGAGCATAAGACTTGACCAGCCTGTTGCTCCTGCTGGTGACGTTACTACGCACAGTGCTCAGGAGGCCTTTGATAAAGTTCTGACTTACGGCGGTGCATCACTGTTCCGTGATGATGTTGATGCCCGTTACATGGACGAATGCCGCAATGGGAAATCTACATATAAAGGTTCAGTAACGAAAACATTGGGCCGGATTGATGTTGTTGCCGACTGTGACGGATATACAGAGAAGAATTTCCCGACAGGCAGCAGAAGCGCTGATTTTGATACAGATGGTGACGGAATGCCTGATGTATGGGAAACGGCTAATGGACTTAACCCTAAAGATGCATCTGACGCAAGTCTGTATACCCTTGATGCCAAAGGCTATTATACCAATATAGAGGTATATGCTAATTCCCTCGTTGAGGAAATCATGAAAAACGAAAACAGTGACAATATTTCCGGAGTTGACGAATATTATCCCGAGACTGTCAAGGCTGACGGAATAGATTATTACTCCGGCCGTCTTGTAAGCAGAACTGACGGCAGCGGTTTTGTTACGGCAATAAACGATGTTGCCGCAGGTGCAGGCAGTGTAAAGGCAAGTGAGCTCTTCAATATTAATGGCCAGAGAATCAGCTCAAATCAGAAAGGGCTTGTTATTGAGCGTCAGACATTTGAAGATGGTTCGGTTAAGGTTATCAAGAAGCTTAACAAGTAATTTGAATACCATAAATTCTTTAAAGTGAATTTGGCGGTCCGCAGTTTTCCCAAACAACTATAATAGTTCAGACATTATTCTGACTCTGATAAAAAAGATGTTGGATGACTGCGGACAGTAAGAGATTTTTATTTATTATAATCTAACATAGTTTTAACTAAAAACAAGTAACATGATTAAGGCTTTACTAAAAAAAGCACTGTCGGCATTGGCGTTGTTATGTGCCGTCCCGATAAGTGCGCAGGACGTAACAGCGACATGGGACTTCCAACACGCATTTGCCAAGTCTGAAATAAGCATTCAGAAGACTACAGGGCAGGTAAAATCGGATGTCTCAGATGTAGAGCTGTTTGTCGATGCAACAAACGGTAAACTACAGTCAAGAGGCAGTGACGCGCAGTTCAATTCCGGCACGATTATTCGTATTCCGGTTAAGAGCACTCGCGACTACGTCTCAGTGGTTTCTTATCCCGGCTATCATAATTATACCGTTGGTGGCAAGGATGCTGATGCTGATTCCGTAGCTCATAAGGCTACCACGGCAGAAGTGAAAAATGGTTATGTGGAGGTTGTTGGTACTGGCTCAAGTTATCTGTACCGCATTCACGCTACATTTGTATCGGTCATTCAGGAAAAGGGTATATTTGATACCAACTTCCGCGACTGGACGGAGGTTGACAGAAAGGCAAATAACGAGACGCCGTCTGTTTACAATCTGAAGACAAAGTACAGTCATGAAAATTTTACCATGACACTTTGCGGTGTAGGCGCTTATCCTAACGGTACTAACTCTAAGTTCAGCGATATAACAGGTTTCATCGAAAGCGCCAAATACACAAATGAGGTTAAGACGCAGGAGCCATACGCTGTAACTTCAGCTTTGGCAAGTGTAAGCAAGATTACATTCCATCAGATGGCAACAGGAGGAAACCGCGGATGGGCTGTTGCATGCCGCACTGCCGGAACAGAGAAGTGGGACACCTTATATTATCAGTCTATTGCAAAGTCAAACGGCGAGGATGTTTCCATTGACGTGAACCGTCAGAATGTCGAGATTAAATTCTTCCCGTTCAACATTTCTCAGAATGCCTATATGTCTGAGCTCCATATCTATGGTATGGTTGACTTGAGCAAATCTCCGTCTTTGGCAACATTCACGGCCAATGGCAAGACCTATCAGGCTGCCGACGTGTTCGATGAAGACAGTCAGGGCAACTATGTCACAACTGTTGAGGTATCCAAGAAAGATCAGATGATAGATTCTTCAAATGAAATCTCTGCATCTGCTGACAATGGAACAATAGGCAAAATAGAATATAAGGAAATCAAGAGTGATTTAAACGGTGGCAAACCAAATTGTGATGTAACAATTCCAATATATTTTGACAACGATACCGCAAATTATGTCATTTCTTTTGTATGGAAACCTGACTATGTCGTAAATTATTACAATACTGATGGTAAGCTTATCGATAAGAAGGTAGTAGAGAAAAATGCAGCTATTGGCACACTCAATGACGGCAGCAAAGTAACTGTTCCACAGGGCTCTAAGTTCCGCGGCTGGCTGTTCAAGGTTAACGGGGATGAAAAGGCCTCTGCTTCTACGACTGTTGATGACCCTGTTCTGAATCTTTATGCTCTTGTAACAGATATTGAAGGTGACGGGGCAAAAGAGCGCAATGTTTATGACTTCAAAAATAAGTTCTTCTATGTAGAGGATCACGAAGCATTTGTGCCTAATTCGGCTTATTCTTACAATGGTGCTCAGCACGGACTTAACATCAAACAAGGTTCTGTGACGCTGACAGTGGGCGGAAATGCTACGATTATTGTTGAAGCCTGCAAATACAGCAAGAGCTCAATGACTCTGAAAGATGAAGACGGTAAAGAATACGGCACCGTTGATATTCCGGAGACTGACGGCGAGAAGGTATGCCTGCAATATACCGGTGATGCCCGTAAATTGACTCTTGATTTTCCTGACGGAGAAGTTTATATACATTCTCTGACTATTATGAATACCGGCGATAAAGAATTGGGAGACAACGCTAAGTATTATGTTGTTGAGCCGGGCAATTCAGACAGCTTCCTTAATATACTTGATTATTTGTCGGCTAAATTCTCCGTGCCAGGCTCCATTAATTATGGACAATTTGCTATTTACCTGCCTAACGGTGTATATGATTTAGGTCAAAAAGTAAATACAAAAATACCTATGCATGGTTTGAGTATTATTGGTGAAAGTAGAGACTCTACCATTATTGTCTCTTCTCCTGACATATCTAAAGAAGGTCTGGGATCTGCCGATTTGTTCTACAATGGCATGTCTTATTTATATATGCAGGACCTTACTTTGAAAAATGGTCTGGATTATTATGGTGCTGGTGCGGCAGGACGCGCTGCCGTGATTCAGGATCGCGGAGACAAGACCATTTTCAAGAACGTAAAAATGCTTTCTTATCAGGATACTTATTACAGTCAGAACAATAATTTGAATTGTGTCTTTGACAGTTGTGATATTCATGGTACGGTAGACTTTATTTGCGGAGGTGGAAATGTCAGATTCCAAAACTGTCAGATTACACTTGAAAAACGAAACGTCAACGGCACTGGCGGCAGAACTATAACTGCTCCGACTACAGCTAAAGACGGAATAGGATATGTTTTCGATGGCTGTAAGATTGTTGACCTTTCGGAAGGCAAAGGTAATTGGAACTTCGGCAGAACATGGCAGAATGAGCCTAAAGCCATTTTCCTGAATACGACTCTTGACAGTGTCGCAGAAAAAACTATCGTTCCTTCACGTTGGACAGAGAAAGGCATGAACAATAAGGATCCTAAGCTCTTCGGAGAATACGGAACTGTCAATGAAAAAGGTGAGAATATTACTCCTGCAAGTAATATCATTAAATCTTACGGCGGTTCATTTGAAACGATTCTTAAAGCTTCAGATATCTCAGAAGACTACAGCTTTGAGAACATGACAAAGGGTTGGGCTCTTCCACAAACTTTTTTGCCTTGCTATGTTAAAAACCTTAAAATAAACGGTAATGAATTAACATGGGAAGACTCATGTGTTACTGGTTATAGCTCTTACAATACCGGAGTTTATTTGGTTTCAAAAAATGGAAAATTTTATGAAATTACATTTGAACCTAAAATAGAAATATCTGGTGACGGTTTATGGTCAGTACGCGCATCCGGTTTAGCATTGGGATTCGGGCCTGCTTCTTCAATAAGTATTTCCACGGGTGTAGAAAATGTAAATACAAATACAGAAAAACCTGTAAAGACTGAATATTACAATATAGCTGGTTTCAAGGTTGCCAGACCTTCAAACGGTGTTTATATTGCTAAGAAGATATATTCTGATGGTAAGGTTAAAACTTCCAAAGTCTTGGTTAAATAAGTTTTAATCCAAATATTAAAAAAATCCAATGTCATAAATTCATGTTTTTATGACATTGGATTTTTTTTATTAACGAGTGAGGATTTCCATATTGTATCTATTCAACGATTTTTATTTTCATAAATTCTTGTTTTCATTGTTGAAGAACAACCGTTTTGGTTTGGCTCACAGCATTGTGCCGGACATGCACTCAGACAACATTTGCATTCAAAATTTATAAAAAGGAAAGTCAGATTTGCTTGTCGTTATAGTGTTATAGTTTGAAAAAATTATTTATGGCTCTGGAAGCTTCTGTGCCGACGAAGGGCTCTTTCATTTAACTCGACATAGGAAGACAATATGTCACAATGTAATC
>OMUH01000005.1 GCA_900314195.1 uncultured Prevotella sp. | reverse complement strand
GCACGCAGCTTGCAGACGGCCACAAGGGCCGCACCCTGCACGTGGGTCAAATAAATAAAAAGTGCAAAAAAATTTGCAATCTACAATTATTATTGATAACTTTGCACTCGCTAAAACGAAATTAAGCCGTAAAGCTTACAATGCTCAGATGTTTACCTGAGTTGTTCTACAATGAAAATGGAAGGTTGTTGCCGCAAGGCAACAGATAATTAAGGATATAACTTTTATGCTTGATATAATTTAAATTTGTAACTATGCCTGACGTGGTGTCAGGCCTCTCTAATTAAACGAAAGAGTGCAGGCTTTTTGTATCAGGCCTGCCGTGAGGCAGCCCTTTTATAAAAGGTCTTGTTTATCGCTCCAAATCAAAACACATTTTTTAGGATGGCCACTGCAATATGATTTGCGGTGGCTTTTTTTAGTATTTATACCACAGTTAAACACAATAAAAAACGCAGGTACTATCAGAATACCTGCGTTTTTTTGCTTATTGCTTTATCCAATGCTGACGGCCACGAGGGCCGCACCCTGCACGTGGGATAAATTCTTGCTGAAAAGTTGCGTAAGGTTTATATATTACTTGACAACCTTCTTTCCGTTTACTATTACTATTCCTTTGTAGCCGTTGCTGACTTTCTGCCCGGCGAGGTTGTAAGTCTGCTTTCTGTCGGCAGAAGTGTCAGCAGTCTTGATGTCGCTGATTGCATCAATAGTCTGTTCTTTGTTGAAAGCTACTTTCGCCACGCGCGCATTGTTCAAAGACAGCTTAACGACATATTCCCTGCGACGGCGAACGCTGAATTTTCCGTTGGCCTTGATGGTTTCATAACTGCCTTCGTCTGCCGGCTTCAGTTCGTATTCAGAAAAAATGTTTCCGTCTTTGTCGGTCAGAGTTATTGTTACGCTTGCGTTCTCGCCTGTCGACGCTGCAAGTACTTCCGGAATAAGCTCAGCTGTTTCGTCTGCACGCACGAAGAAACTGTATGTAGTTGTCGTGTCACGTGCGAGCAGTGCAACCGGTTCTCCCGATGCCCATGCCGGCAGCGAGCCCTCTGCTATTACGGCAGCCTTCGGCTCAGCCGAGTTGAAATACGGCAGGTCTAGCGTAGCGCCGTCTTCCACAGACTGTCCTCGCCCGTTGCGCATCAAGGCCTCTTTGGCTTCCACGAGCGATATGGCGGCTTTCACCTCAGCAGTGTCGGTAGTGTTATAGTCTTCATTGAAAGCATCGAGCAGATCATCGTAATAATATGTCAGCTCCTCAGTGTCCTCAGTCTGTAGATTATGGAATTTCCTGACCTTGTACATGCATTGCTGCGTACGGCCGAGAAGTGAGGCCACATAACCGGAACCGGCAGGGTAGAGGCTGATATGGTCAACCGCACCTTTCTGCTCCGGAGAGTTGTATTCCGGATATACCTGTTTGCCGAGCGAGTCAACGTCATTGGCAGTCAGCTTTATGTCAACCTCGTATGTGATTCTGTCTCTCAGATATGCAGCGGCAAACAATGTTCCGCCTTTCACCATTTTCTCCGGAGACACCAGCTGGATGTTATAATCAGCCGGATCGCTGCTGCCGTTCGGCCGTATGCACACCAGGTATTTAAGATTGTCGTCAGATGTCCTTACGTTGAACTTGATACCGTAATATCCGCTTTCGTCAACGTTGAGCGTACCGAACCATTCGTCGCCCTCATGCATAAGGTCAGAATAGTTAATGCCCGGCAGCTTGTTGACCATATTGTCAGCATTGAGCAGCCTCAGGTTTGTAATGGTCAGCGAATCGGTGCCATTGCCGTTATATGAAATGGTCAGAACGAAATCGCCTGTACCCATGTCTTTCGTTATGAGGTTATTATACGGATGCAGCGTAATGAACAGGTCGTTGTTCCTGCTCCCCGTCAGTCTGATGTTCTGTTTGCGCAGAATCTCATCAGATCCTTTTTTTGATATGGATACGGAAACCGAGCCTGAAGGTCTTGCAGTGTGTGTCTCTGCAAAAGACAAAACATAATCAGCAGCTTTGTCAATGTGCAGTGGCAGCTCAGCTTTTACGATTCCGTTCATTCGTCCGAGCGCAAAGCCGTTGCTGCCGTCAATTCTTCCGTTGCCAATAGAGTCGATGTAAACATTGTCATCAGGCGCCCCTTCCAGCACGGCGGCATCGCCGGTAATCTTCAGCGCACTCAGGTCAATTGGCGCGTCGCCGGTGACAGGCAGCACGGCCGTTCCTTCCGTTGTCTTCACAACGTCATATCCGGCCTGTGCCGACATGCTGACGATTAAAGCCGACATCAGTACCGCCGACTTGAAAAAATGTAAATCCTTTAACATAGCTATGTGTTTTTTATTTTGTTTTGTCATGTTATCCGCTGTCCGGTTAATCCGGACAAGCGCAAATAAAGCAGGCTAAGCCGGCAATTGACAGCCTGTGCTTCAAGTGGTTTATGTGTAAACCTTATGTGTAAGCTTTATGTGTAAGCTTTATGTGTAAGCATTATATGTAAATATATGTGCAAAGATATTTAATTTTATTTTTATTTCGGCCAAAAAATAAGTATTTGTGCATGAAAAGCATACCTTTAATGATATAAAATAATGTTCTGTCTAATATTGCTGATGTTTGCTTCATCTCTCCGTTGTGTTAAACCGCACAGAAACCGCACAGAATGAAAGTGCACAGCAACGCACACTGTGTGTTTATGTCAATAGCGCACTCTGTTTACGCACACAATTTACTGTTATCGCAAACGTTTACGTTGTTATTATGAAAAAAAACACAGAAACTTTTGATATATATCAATTTTCTGACTACTTTTGCAACCACAAACAAATAAGGAAACATTAAACTGGTTTTCAAAAGATCATAACTACATAAAAAACACAAACTGCTGAAACATTTAAGAATAGTAAAACGTGCCCTGACGCGAGTCAGGGCACGTTTGCGTTATGTCAATTTCATGCGTAAAACATTCAGATTTCATTTCAGCTTTGCCGTAAAACAGTGTTTTATGCTTAACTTTGTAAACATTTCCATTATGTAAATGAATAGCAGGCGATGGTCTGCACAGCTATATATTATATAATGTGGTAGTGCGTCCGCTTTTCCGCGGTTCATTACAGATAAAAAACAAGAAAAATGAAAAACAGAAAATATAAATATATTGCAGCGGCAGTTTTTGCAGCAGCATTCTCTTGTCTGGCCGTGTGGGCGGTGGTCAGTTTGCTGAAGCATGAAGAGGCACAGCCTGCTCCTGTGGCAAAAGTAATCAAGCCGGCAAAGGCGAAACCAAAGCCCATAAAA
Source organism: uncultured Prevotella sp. (assembly GCA_900314195.1). Lineage (GTDB taxonomy): Bacteria > Bacteroidota > Bacteroidia > Bacteroidales > Bacteroidaceae > Prevotella. Next base: position 31,587 of record OMUH01000005.1, on the reverse strand, counting down.
AAGGCCAGACCCGACTCCATGCTTGTGACCGGTCTGGTTACCGATGAGAAGGGCCGTCCGCTGTCAGGCATTGTCATCAGCGACAGCTACAGCTGTGTGCGCACCGACCGCCGCGGGCGCTATCGTCTGCGGCGTGACCGCAAGGCCCGCTTTGTCTATTACACCGTGCCGTCATGGTGCGAGGTGCCCGTCCACTCGGCCACAGACCGCACCGCCAATGCCTATCAGCGAATAGAGCAGAAGCGGCAGCGCTATGACTTCACGTTGCGGCGGCTGCCCGGTGGAAAAGAGAAGAAATACATAATGATTGTCATTGGTGATCCGCAGGTCACCAATGCACAGAGTCCGTATTACACAGATGCTACCGACAACCCGGTGAAGAAAAGTGACGTTCAGCGGTTCACGGATGAAACGATGACAGACATAAAGTCGACGATAGCATCACTGCCTGCCGGAACAGCTGTTTACGGTCTCAGCATGGGCGACGACGTGCAGTATTACGGCGGCTATAATCCCCGTCTTGAGATGCAGCTGCGCACGGCTATCGGCTCGTCAGACATGCGCATATTCTCCGTAATCGGTAATCACGACCAGGACGGCAAGGAGAAATACCGCCGCAAGTGGGAAGACTGCTGGGGACCGACTGATTACTCTTTCGACCGCGGCGACGAGCATTACGTTTGTTTCAATAATGTGCATTTTGCTCACGGCAGCTACTGGCAGCCCGGCGAGCTCACTGACGCGCAGATGCGATGGCTTCGTCAGGATCTCCGCCTTGCCGACCGTCGTAAGAAGGTCGTGCTGTGCTATCATATCCCGCTCACCTTCGGCAACCGCCCCAAGAGCGGTGCCACGGCTGTCGACATAGCCACCGAGCAGGGACATTATGAGTCATCTCGTCTTGCGCAGATTCTTAAGTTGCTCAAGCGTTTCAAGGGCGGCTATGAGCTGTTCTGCGGACACACGCATTTTGCGATAAACCATGAGGTAGACTTCGGCGGACAGCACATAACCGAGCACTGCCATGCAGCTGCCTGCGGCAACATCTGGCAGTCTAACATAAACATCTGCGGTACGCCGAACGGATATTACGTCTATCGTTTTGACAGCACGTCCGTTGCCGATTGCTATTACAAGGGTACGTTCTGGCCTCGTGCGCGGCAGATGAGCATATTCCATGCTGACACCGACTTCAACGGCGAGAGCTATTCGGCCGACTGGAACATACGCCGTGGTGCCGGTGCCGTCGTGGCAAACGTCTTCAATGCCGATTCCAGATGGCATGTAGTGGCCATAGAAGGCGATGCTGAGCATGACATGAGCCGCATATCATCAAAAGGGCAGGATGCCTTTGCTGCCGGCTATCATCACAAGTACAGCCAGTCGGTGTCATACGGCTTTATAAGCAAGCGCAACGGCTATCTGATTATGAACCACCTGTATTATTATGTGCCGCAGACCCCCGGCGCTCCTGTAACGATAATAGCTTATGACCCATACGGAAACATATATACGGCCTTCAGCTCAGAGGCTGTGACGGAACCGTTTTTTAATTATGCCCATTACTATAAGCGCAACAGCCGTCTTGGCGAGGAAAAAACTGTTGAGAAGACAGCTGTACGCTCTGCTGACAGCATTCGCAGTGTCAGAAAACGCTGACACACAGGTGATAATATCCGTTTGCCGGGCATCAGAAAACACGTCGTAGACAATGCATAACCGGCATTGTCTACGACGTGCAAACGTTTACACTTAAAACTTTGCCTTATTGAATAATAATTTTGCTTGTTATTTTAAAAATAGCTATCTTTGCTATAATAAATAATGCAAAGTAAGAAAAATATTAAATTAATTATTTAGTGCGAAGATTATGAATAAGATTTCAAATGCTGTCTCTGAGGCAGCTATCATGGAACAGAATGACAATTTTAATTTCAATGCATGGTTACTTGATTATATCGATCACCGCATGAAATAATTTATTTGAATTTCATTCAACAAACAAGAAAATGCAAAGCACGGCCGGAATTTAGTTTCGATCGTGCTTTTTCATTTGCAAAGTCATTATCATATAGTAAAGTTTAAAAATAATTTCCACATTTTTTCAGCAAGATATTATGGCCAAATGCGCAACACCACTTTCTTTGTTTCTGGAAGAGAAACGTAATGCTTTGAAATTCAATAGTGTACCTCTCTGAGGTGCGCTTCTCAAGCTGTATTTCATACCTCAGACTGCGGTCGCTGCGCTTCCCTTAGTCTGGGGCTAAGCTTGAGAGTACCTCTCCGAGGCACTTAGCACAATGAACTGATTATTTTGGCGTGCAAACCTTCATGGCTATGTTTAAACATGCGGAAGTTTTTTGTGCTTTACTTTATCTGCTTATTTCTTCGTCCCGTTGTCTGAGGCGGTGTATCTCAGCTTCATATAGATGACGGCCGTGGTGTCGGGAACGTTGAGATAATGTTCGCGCGGGTCTTCCATGCGGTATGTCTGGAAGTAAACAGTGCTGTCGTCACCCCAGAACAGGGTCTCATGTTGTCGCAGTGTCTCCGTTTGTGCCGAAATAAGGCACTTCGTAGAATCCTTGAAAGAGTAGGGCAGCTTTTCAGCTTTGCCGCCGTGCATCTTCCACAGCTCTATGTCAATAGGGTCGTAAGGCTCCTCGCGTGCCCAGTAGTCGCCGGCGATGAGCCCGTTCTTGTTGTATGCGATGTGAAACTGCGGCAGGTCATAATGGCTTGAGTATGTAGCCAGCACGGCCGGAGTCATGTTTCTGTTGTAATGGAAATAGTTCTTGAAGGCTTCGCCAAACTCCTGCCTGCTCACTTCCGTAGCCGTGAAGTGAGGCTGTATTATCGTATCGTCTCCGGTGCACGCAGTCATTATCAAGGCCATTGCGAGCGGAAGTAATGTTGCAGCTGTTTTGTTGTGTGACATAAAAATCTTTTTTTATGCCGGCAAAGGTAATGCTTAAATCTGAATTAATTTTGTTTTTTAGCCACTTATTGTTTTCTTGTCTCGCAATATTAAGTTTTTTGGCCCACTTGCAGTTGCCGGCCGTGGTTTTAAACATTTCTTTTTGATTTATTATGCTGGTTTATTATCATGTCTATTACATATAGTTTTCTGCATGCAGCTTGCAGACGGCCATGCACAAACTCACAGCCCTGGAGGAGCTGTGGATTTGATGTGTGCATCAGACGGTGCTGTCCCCCCCCCACCCCCGGTCTGCAGTCGTTCCTCGCTTAGGCTGTTATGCATAAGGCAGCCTTTTAAAGGCTGATGGTTACTTTCAACCGGCCATTTTTGCTGAAAATTTTCGGAAGTTATTTTTAAAACATTACTTATTTAAAAAGTATATAATTAAATCAAATTACGGCCAAATGACAGCTTCGGGTATCAAAAAAACTTATTTTTCTGACATGTTACCCGTATTTTTTGTTATCTTTGCAATATAACCTATTTAAAGAAAGGCCTATATTAAATTATACAAATATACAAAGGCATTATGCCAATTTTTTTAACGCTATTTTAAACGATTCAGATATATGCAGACAAGCAAATATTTGGTAGCCAACGAGCGTGACGCGCAGTGGGGGATTACCGTCAGCTGCGTGGGAAAGGAGGAGATAGCTCCCGGCGAGCATTATCCGACAAAGGGACATGCCGACGGCTACTATTTCGATGTCGACAAGGGACGTGAACTAAATGAATATCAGCTTCTCTATCAGCCGGCCGGCCAGGGATATTTCAAGTCGGCCCATATCAGTGAGACAACCATCAAGGGCGGCGACATCTTTCTGCTGTTCCCTCACGAATGGCACACATATCATCCTGATGCCGGGAAAGGGTGGACGAGCTATTGGATTGGCTTCAAGGGAAAAAACATGGACGACCGTGTGCGCGCCGGCTTCCTGTCGCCCGAGCATCCCATTTATCACGTAGGCTATTCGGGCGAGATACTGTCTCTGTTCAATGATGCCATGAAAGTGGCCAATGAGGAGCGCGCCTATCATCAGCAGATTCTTGCCGGTATCGTAAACCACATGATAGGGCTCATGTATGCCTTGCAGCGCAACATGATACTTGATAAGAACAAGCCGCATGTAGAGATGATGGCCAATGCCCGCATGCGCATCAGGGAGACTCTTGAGGAAGATGTGTCAATACAGCAGATAGCCAGCGAGATGGGCATCAGCTATTCCAACTTCCGCAAGCTGTTCAAGGAGTTCACGGGCATAGCTCCGTCAATGTATCAGCAGGACCTGCGGCTGCAGCGTGCCAAGGAACTGCTGTCGTCGACAGATACGAGCATAAAGGAGATTGCCTACAGGCTCAACTTCGAGTCGCCCGACTATTTCTCGTCTAAGTTCAAGATAAAAACGGGCATGCGCCCGAGTGAATACCGCGACATGATGAGATAGCAGCCGGCCGCGTTATATATAACAAGCAGAAAACGGCAGAACAGAATGAGGTCATTCTGTTCTGCCGTTTTCTGTCTGTCTGCCGTTCAGCGGTATTGTTATGACTATGTCAGCACAAGTCCGAGTTCGTCGCTCAGCCGTTTTATTGCCGGGTTCTTTTCCTTCATCTGCTCAAACAGCTCCGGCTTTGTCAGTATGCGCGTTATCTCGCTGCTCTTTGCCAACCTGACGGTAAACTGAATGTTGTCATTGTGCAGTGCCATCCGCATGGTGGCCGTTATGCGGCGCTGTATTCTCGCCACCTCGTTGAGAAACAGCTCATTGTTGACGGCCAGGTCGACGTTCGGGAAATCTGTTATCGCCGGAGTGATGTTCTTCAGCCTTTGCGCGAGGCCAACATATTCCTTCGGCATGCGGTTGCACATTGCCGTCCATTCCTTCACGAGCTGTTCCTGCGTGAATGTCTCGTTGTTCGTCTGTCCGCCGTTGTTGCCGGCCGCGGCATAGTCGGCCGCCGTGTCTTTCTTGCTGGCCGCACTGAGTATGTTCTTGAAAGAAAAGCCGATGTTGCCCATGCCGGCCGTTGCGGGCCTGGCAGCAGGAGCAGCGGCGGAAGCCGTGCTGACGGCGCTGCTTGCGGGTGCAGCCACTGGCTTTTGCTGCTGTGGCTGCGCAGCCTGTTTCGTTTGTGCGGCAGTGCCGGCCGCAGCTTGTCTTTGTCCGGCGGCAGCCACCTGCGGAGCGCCTTTCTTGCCGGACACGTTAATGGTTTTGAACAGGATTTTCAATCTGTGGGGCTGACGCCCCGCGCCCGGCGTGTCGCTGTCGGCAGGCTGTGTTATCTGCGCCACCTCTATCAGCGTCAGCTCAACGAGCAGCCGTTTGTTGTTGCTCTGCCGGTATTCCTGGTCGCAGCGGTTCAGAATCTTCAGTGCCGTGTAGAGAAATGTATTGCTGCAGCGGGCAGCCTGTTCGGCATACTGCTTCTTCATCCGCTCGCTGCACTCGAGCAGCGGCAGGGTTGATGTGTCGCGGGCCATCATCACGTTTCTTATATGGGCGGCCAGGCCGAGAATGAGGTTCTGGCCGTCGAAACCCTTGGAGAGAATGTTGTTCAGAAGCACCATGATCTCGCTCACCTTGTTGGCTGTCGACAGGTCGACAATCTTAAAGTAGTTGTCGGCATCAAGAACGTTAAGGTCTTCAATCGTCTTGTCGTAAGTGATGTTGCCCTGCGTGAAGCTTGTCACCTGGTCGAAGATGGACAGGGCGTCGCGCATTCCGCCGTCGGCTTTCTCAGCAATCACCTCCAGCGCCGGCTCCTCATATTTGATGCCTTCCTTTTCGGCCACCATCTTAAGATGCGCTATGGTGTTCGGAATGGTCATGCGCTCAAAGTCGAAAATCTGACAACGGCTCAGTATCGTAGGCAGAATCTTCTGCTTCTCCGTCGTGGCCAGTATGAACACCACATGTGCGGGCGGCTCCTCGAGCGTTTTCAGAAAAGCGTTGAAGGCCGGCTTTGACAGCATGTGCACCTCATCAATTATGAACACCTTGTAGCGTCCGCTCACGGGCGGCGTGCGCGTCTGTTCCATAAGGTCTTTAATGTCCTCAACGCCGTTGTGGCTGGCTGCGTCAAGCTCGAAGATGTTCAGTGATCTGTTCTCGTTGAAGGCCTTGCAGCTCTCGCATTCATTGCATGCCTCGCCGTCCTCGCGCGGATGCTCACAGTTTATTGTTTTCGCGAATATGCGCGCGCATGTGGTCTTGCCCACTCCGCGCGGCCCGCAGAAGAGGTATGCATGTGCCAGCTTGCCGCTCTTCACGGCATTCTTCAGCGTGTCAGTCAGTGCGCTCTGGCCCACCACCGAGTCAAAGGTCATCGGACGGTATTTCCTGGCCGAGACAATATATTCTCCCATATCTGTCGTTCTTATCTTATTAAAAGCTGCCTTTTGCTTTAAGACATTAATTTATTAAGTAAACTTTATTAAGTAAACTAATTAATGTGCATTTTCTTGTCTTTTGCAAAGATAGTAATTATTGAGATAAAAAAACAGCGTTTGCGGCATTAATAAAACACTGTTGCGGCAAATTAATTTAATTAACTCTTTGCAGGATGCAAAAAAAAACAATACCTTTGCAATTGTTAACCGGTGCATGGCTTCAATATTTGAAAAGACTTGCGCCAGACCGGTAAAACATCCCCGGCCCCGTAGTTCAGCTGAATAGAATGTAGGATTCCGGTTCCTAAGATCATGGGTTTGAATCCCATCGGGGTCACAATGATGCTGCCTTGAGCTTATGATAATTTTTATTTCAGGCTGCTTCAATAAAGATTTGATGTTATGTGTCGCAACTGATAAAACCAGCTTGACGCATTTCTTCAGTTTGCAAGCAATCAATGAAAAAAAATGAATAAAGAAATCCCTTTGGCTCTTTCGGGTCAAAGGGATCTTTATTTTCATGCATCTGCCCTTGCCTCTTCATGGCAAACCTATAGTATGGGCTCACCGAGAACGTTTTCTATTGAAGATAATGTATCAATAGTGAAGTTGTGAGTGCATCGCATCCACTTACTTATCTCGGCTTCTTTCTTACCCAACATATTTGCAAGGTCTTTCTGTTTGAGTCCTTTTTCTGTAAGAATCTCGTGTATGCGGCCGACAATTTGAAAAGAAAGTTCAACCGACTTTCTTGTTTCTGGACTGACGTGTTTGCGTCGTGCATCCAATATACTACTTTTTTTCATCTCTTGTGAAATCTAAGTTTCCAATTATTTCTTTATCTATCAAGGCTATCGTGCCATTCTTGACTCTTGAAGAAATATATGCCAGGCTATGAAAAAACGAAAAGCTCTATGATTATCTCAAAGAGTATGGGAACATTGAAAATGCTATGAATAATGGTGATGCTCTCAGTAAAATGGCTGAGGACAATCCGCATGATAAAATTGCTTATTCACAAGTTGCAAAAGTCTTCAGGCTGTTGGAACAAATAAAAAGGGAGCAAGGCAGATAAAAGGCAGCTGCTGTATCTGTGCTTCACGCAGAATGTTCTTGTACTGAAATTTTCTTACAGTTCGATTTCCAAAACATGCAGAAAAACAAACTGTCGTGCGGTCGGTCGTCTGGAACGGTATTCTCGCGTGAATTATAACGTGTTGATAAATAAAGACTTGTAATTTTATTACAAAAATAAAGCAGTAAAATAAGGCTGTAATGTAATAAAATCAGAAAAATAAAGCATAGGTTTACGGGGCGTAAAGCAATGCTTTGGAAAATTATCTCACAGCAACAGAAATTTATCTCATTGCTTTACGAGGTTCAAACCATGAAAATATGATTATATTGTGGTTTTATGCATGATTTATGCAAAAGAGATAAATTTCCAACGATTGATGCAATTTTTTTCTGAGGCTGATTTTTAGTTAATATTCTTTAATTTCTTCGGAATATATTTTACAAAACTATAGCACTTCTTTTGCTGTATCTGTTTGGCGAATTATTATTTCCAGCACTGCATGTTGAATTCTGAACGCAAATATAGTGTCTACGTGCATGGGGCGTTCACCTTTTTTTTCCCTCCGTTGCCGTAGGGGCAGAAATGTGTAGCTTCATTGCAGACTACTTCGCCATGCAGGTGAGGCAATCGTTTGCAGAAAATAAACACCGGAAGCTGTTTTCGCTTATTATGGAATAATCCTGCCTTTGCCATGCACACACAAAAAAAAGAGTACATCCGCATGCGGATGTACTCCCTGTAACTTTTAAATATGTCAACCTATAATCTTATAATTCTTTTAAAGTCAGCTTACTTCAGAATGCCACGGTTGTAAAGTGTGGTATTGAGCAGCATAACATACTTCTTGTACTGGTTTGCATTAAGAATGCTTCTCATGTATTTGAGGTTCTTGAGAACAGCCTTGTTGACGAGGTCTGTGCGCTCGCTGCCGTTTGCCTGTGCTGCATTTGCCATTTCTGTGCTGAAGCTCTTGTGAACGTCGTTCATGGCGTCTTCCTGGTCAAGTGTCAGTGCAAGGGCGTCGCTCAGGGCGCTGCTGTTGAATGTCAAACTGTATGCTGAAGCGGCTGCCTCATTCTCTTCATTTGCTGCGAAAGTTGCTGTTGTCATGCTGAGCAGCATTGCTGCCATAAATACAATCTTCTTCATAATCCTGATCCTTTCAAATTTTTGTTGTCCTGTTAATAAAACTTTTTACGCTTGAGGCAAATCTGTTTTGTTATCCTGTAGTCTTTTTATCTCCGATCTGCCTTTTGTCTTGTCATCAGATGTTGTTCTTTCTGATTGACACTGCAAAGATATTACGAATTTCGGCAGGGCGGTTGTTTTTTTATCAAAAAGTCTTTTTTTTGATTGAATAATTGATTTAAATCAATTCATGTGCACGCACACAGAGTGTTTTATAGCATTTGTGCACGCAAACAGCAGCATATTGGGCATCGCAAACGTTTGCGGTGCAATCCCATCTTTTTGTGATGCTGCATTGCTGTTATGCTTGCTTTCAGCGTGTCTGCTGTTGGCTTGCAAGACAAACCAGGCAACTGTGATGTTCCGTGGGTGCAGGGTGACTCTTTGATGCTCTGCCGCAAGTGCAGTTTGTTACGTGACGGTAAAAAATAGTTTTTGCTTTTCTTGCTGCATCATAAAATTAATGGTAATTTTGGCAATAACATCAATTCAATAATGCAGATGAACCTTAAAGATATAAGAATAGCCGTGGCCGGAACAGGATATGTTGGCCTGAGCATAGCAACACTGCTGAGCCAGCATCATCATGTTGAGGCTGTCGACGTTGTGGCTGAGAAGGTGGACATGATAAACAACCGCCGTTCGCCGATAAGAGATGAATATATTGAGAAGTATTTCAGTGAGAAACAGCTTGACCTTCATGCCACTACCGACGGCGCAGCCGCTTACGCTGATGCCGACTTTGTGGTGATAGCCACTCCGACTAACTATGACCCTGTACAGAACTCTTTTGACACCACTCACGTAGAGGAGGTCATAGAACTCGTTCTGAAGGTGAACAGCAGTGCCATAATGGTTATCAAGAGCACCATACCGGTGGGTTATACTGAAAAAATAAGAAAGAAATATAACTGCGGCAATATCATTTTCGCGCCGGAGTTCCTCCGTGAGAGCAAGGCTCTGTATGACAATCTTTATCCGAGCCGTATAATTGTAGGGCGTCCCGACGGCGACAGCCGTCTTGACGATGCTGCCCATACCTTTGCTGCCCTTCTGCAGGAGGGCGCCATAGAGCAGAACATCCCGACGCTCTTCATGGGCACCACCGAGGCCGAGGCCGTGAAGCTCTTTGCCAACACCTATCTGGCCCTGCGCGTGAGCTATTTCAACGAGCTCGACACTTACGCAGAGGTGAAGGGCCTTGATACGTCACATATTATAAAAGGTGTAAGCCTCGACCCGCGCATAGGCGATTTCTATAACAACCCGTCGTTCGGCTACGGCGGCTACTGCCTGCCGAAGGACACCAAGCAGCTGCTGGCCAACTATAAGGACGTGCCCGAGAATCTTATCCAGGCCATCGTGGACAGTAACCGTACCCGCAAAGACTTCATTGCCGACCAGGTGCTGCACCGCGCCGGATATTATGATTATTACAACCGCGGCGACTACAGTCCGGCTGAGGAGCACCGCTGCGTGATAGGTGTTTACCGGCTCACCATGAAGTCGAACAGCGACAACTTCCGCCAGTCGAGCATTCAGGGCGTCATGAAGCGCATAAAGGCCAAGGGGGCAGAGGTGATAATCTATGAGCCTACGCTTGCCGACGGCGCAACGTTCTTCGGCAGCCGTGTCGTCAACGACCTTGCCGAGTTCAAGCGCCGCAGCCAGGCCATCATAGCAAACCGTTATGACAGCTCGCTCGACGACGTGCGCGGCAAGGTGTATACACGCGACATATACCGGCGCGACTGACACGGATGTTTTGTTTTGAATAATAAGAAAAGAAAATATGGATACAAACGGAAAACGACTGACGCGAAGCGGCGGCAACAAGTGGATTGCCGGCGTGGTGGGTGGCATCGCTGAATATTTCGGGTGGAGTGCTGACATTTTGCGCCTGATAGTGGTGTTGGTAACCTTGTCCACCGGCGTTTTCGCAATGGTCATTGCTTATGTGGTGCTGTGGCTGCTCATGCCGAAAGACAATTTTTAATCACAAGCAATCAGTAAATCTCTGGCTTATGCAGAAAGACCGTGACAGGGCGCGCACCTACCGCGAGAAGGCCGAGGCCGGCGACGTGATGGCCATGAACAACCTCGGCGTGTGCTATCACACCGGGCGCGGCGTGGCCGAAGACCACAGCCTGGCCTTCGCATGGTATATGCGGGCGGCCGAGCTCGGCGATGTCTACGGCGCATATAACGTTGCGGAGTGTTACTACAAAGGCGATGGGGTGGAGCACAGCGACAGCGAGGCATGCCGGTGGTATCGTGTGGCAGCCAACAAAGGCGACATGCAGTCGCAGGTGAACCTCGGCAATGCCTATTACCTCGGCAAGGGTGTTGAAAAAGACCATGTGAAGGCCAACAGCTGGTGGCAGGAGGCGGCATGGCAGGGACACGTGCAGAGCATGAAAAACCTCGGCGCTGATTATTGGAACGGCGACGGACTGCCACACGACGAGAGTGAGGCTGCTTTCTGGTATGAGCTTGCGGCAGGGCAGGGCGATGCCTTCGCGCAGTTCTGCACGGGGTGGTTCTACCTCAACGGGCGTGGCGTCAGCAAGGACAAACGCACCGGACTGAAATGGATTCATAAGGCCACGGCACAGGGCTATGAGCCGGCAAAAGACTTCTGCCGCGAAAACGGATACAGCATTTATTAAGTATTTCAGATATCCGCAGCCCCGGAGGGGCTGTCTTTCAGTAACCTCCAGTCTAAGGGAAGCGCAGCGACCGCAGACTGGGGAACAGCACCGTCTGACGCTCGCACCTGCATCCACAGCCCCGGATGGGTTGTCTTTCAGTAACCTCCAGTCTAAGGGAAGCGCAGCGACCGCAGACTGGGGGACAGCAACATCTGACGCTCGCACCTACATCCATCAGCCCCGGAGGGGTTGTCTTTCAGTAACCTCAGTCTAAGGGAAGCGCAGCGACCGCAGACTGGGGGACAGCAACATTATGTCACATTAACAGTTCCTCGGAGAGGGACGCTACATAGTGAATATCAATTAGTGTAACTCGCCGAGGCACAGAGCATAACGAATGCAGTCCGCGTGCATGACACGGTTACACCTGCACGTGGACAACATTTATAATTATAAGAAGGAAAAAACGGTCAATATAAAAAATAATAATCCGCTGACTAGTTACATCATTGCGGATAATCATTAAAAAAATATATATGGAACAGAAAGACAATCCAGATGAGCAGTTGCCCGTTGTTGACGAGGACGGAAACATTACAGGTGCGGTCAGCCGCGGCCATGCCCACGACGGCAGCCGCATCCTTCATCCTGTTGTTCACCTTCATGTGTTCAATTCGCGCGGCGAGCTGTATCTTCAGCGCCGCCCCGAATGGAAAGACATTCAGCCCGGGAAATGGGACACATCGGTAGGCGGACATGTAGATCTTGGCGAGAATGTTGACAAGGCCTTACAGCGTGAGGCACGCGAGGAACTCGGACTTCGTGATTTCTCGCCCGTCAGCCTCGGACATTATGTCTTTGAGAGCCGCCGTGAGCGTGAGCTGGTGTTTGTGAACAAATGTGTGTATGACGGCACGATAACGCCGAGCAGCAGCGAGCTCAACGGCGGACGGTTCTGGACGGCGCAGGAAATTCTTGACAACATCGGAAAAGGCATTTTCACGCCTAACTTCGAGCAGGAGTACAAACGCTTTTTCGGATAAGCAATATTTAAAAAATAACTTCCGCATGTTTTCAGCAAGGAATGTGTCTACTTGTAGGGTGCGGCCCTTGTGGCCGTCTGCAGTCTAAAAAAGCTTATTGCGAATAGAATAAGTTAATGAAGTTATTTTTTTAACATTACTAAGTAATTATTTCTCAGACATTGTTGAGGTATTTGTAAATGTAGATTATCTCATCAGAACAGCGCAGCTTCTCCATGGCGCAGCCGTATATGTGTTCCGCGTGTGCCCTGCTCTCATAGAGCAGTCCTATTTCTTCCATGGTGTGCCGCCGGCAGCCAATGCCGAAGCTCAGCCTGACGATGTCGCTCTCTTCTTCTGTTAGCACGCGCGCCAGCATGTCGCTGACCTGCATGTTAAGCTCGTTTCTCAGCGCGGCGCCGTCAGCCTGTGTCTGCGGGCGTTCGTCAATCTCGTCACGGTGTTCGGCAAAATAATCATCCCACAGGTCGTTCTGCTGTGTGTAAGAGTTCTCCTCGTCAAAGAGCATGCTGTCGAAGGGGTCGCCGTAATTCATCTCTCCTGTTTCTGTTTATTATATCGTTATTGTTTTCACTGGTTCAAAGCCACTGTATTTGTTTTCCTCGCGGCCCACGTATCCCAGCTGGTTGCTGACCACCTTAGTACCGCCGATGACGGCATCTATGCTCGAATGCGAATGCCCGTAAATCCAGCAGTCTATCGGCGCGCCGGAAATGTAGTGGGTCATATCGGTCACGAAGGCACTCTCCAGCCGTCCGCCGCGGATGAGCGTGAACTTTCTGGGCGAACACAGCCGCGTGGGCACATGATGCGTGACCACCACGCGGCGGCGCGCCGTGCTGCCGGCCACGGCCCGTCTTATGTAGGCTTTGCAGCGCACGTGCTCGCGGTTGAAGTCTTCCGGCGTCAGCAGCCGGCCGCGGTATCTTATTCTGTGGAAGTCGTTCAGAAAAAACTCGGTAATGCTCTGTCTGTCAGGCGGTATATATGACCACAGCGTCGACAGGATGAAATCAGTATCGCCAATCCTGACCGTATTGTTCTGATAGTAGCCGACGTTGCTTTTAATCTTGTATTGCCACGAGTGCCCGGCGCCCATCACGTCGCAGCCGCCGTAATATTCGTGGTTGCCGGGCACTATGAGCACCTGCTCGAAGTTGTCGGCCGCCCATTTGCAGAAGAAATTGCTGCCGAGGCTGCTGTCGTCGAGGTAAAACATGTCGCCGGCGGCTACGAGCACGTCGCCCGCAGCCCTTATCTGTCTTTTGCGCAGCCATGCCTCGTTGTCGGCATATTCAAGATGCAGGTCTGACAGATACTGTATGGTCATAACAAGTCTTTCCTTTGTTTGCCAATATGCAGTTATTTCAGAGCCTTGCCTGCCGAGAAGGCATCGCCGACACGTTTGCCCACCTCAAGATAGTCCATATGAACAGGGTCGTAGACAATGAGCTGCATCTTCTCCACGTCTGGCTTGCCGTCGGCGCCGATGAAGTCCTCGCGAACCAGAATGTTCAATATCTTCGCAACAATGTAATAGCCCGTTTCCGACTCATCGATTTTCCTCTCAATGCGGCACTCGAGCGTAAGCGGGAAATCTGTGAACACCGGTGCGTTTACATTCTCGCCCTTGGCAACGGTCCACCCCGTGTGCTCAATCTTGTTCTTTTCTTTCTTTCCGCTTACAATGCCGACATAGTCGGCAGCCGTCATCGTATCCTTTGTGGCAAAGGCAACGGTAAAGTCGGGGTTGTCATTCAGATTCCTCGTAGTCTGATGGTTGCCCATAGAGATCATAATCTCATCCTCATCCCATGTGCCGGCCCATGCAGCGTTCATGGCGTTAGGTGTTCCGTCGACGTCATAGGTGCCTATAACTATTACTGTCTGTGGCAGAAACCACGATTTCGACTTGAAACTTTTCATGTTGTTTTTCCTTTCGTTTATTATTCGTGAATGCTTGGCCTGATGATAATTGCAACATGCTTATGTTATCAGGCATGGGTGTGTTCATGCACATTTTCTTATGCTCATGCAAAGATATGAAATTAGAATTATTCATGCATTGCATTTTTTTGTAAAAACAACATGCCCTTAACTTTTTTTAGAACCATGACAGTCATCGGTAACTGTTCAGCAAATGTTTGTTTTTATATAAGTACTTGTTTCATGTTTTAAAAGAAGCAATGCAGCGGCTTGACAATGCATGAAGATTTCAGAAACTCGATCACAGGTTTAAAAGAAGCAATGCAGCGGCTTGACCCACGTGCAGGGTGCGGCCCTTGTGGCCGTCCGCGGTCTTTTAGAAAGTCTTATTGCAACTTAGTCATGTGATAGCCCATTCTCCTGAGCTGCATGGCTGAGCCCATGATATACATCTTGTGAAGAGCGGCGATGAAGGCAGAGAACGCATCGGCACTTATCATTAAGTATCTTTTTACTCACAGATATTTATTCACAGATATTTATTCACAAAAACAAACATTAAATTGAAATAAAAATCTTATTTTTGCTGCGAAATATGATGAACGTAAAATTTACGGCCATAAAATTTGACTTTATGAAGAAGTTCTACGATAGAAAAGCAGAGATGGACGAATTGCTTGAAATACAGCAGCAGGCATATAACGACTACTCCCGGTTTGTTGTTCTTACAGGCAGAAGGCGAATCGGTAAGACTAGCCTTGTGTACAAGATAATGCAGGAGACGGAAAACGAAGCTCCCGGGCTGTACTTTTTCGTTGGCAGAATGGCAGAGGGTGTTCTGGTGCAAAACTTTGCTGCAGAAGCAAAGGAGAAATTGAACGTGTATATCCCTGAGAGCATTCGTAGTTTCCGCGAGCTGTTCCGAATGTTGCTCGAAACAGGCAAGACCAAGAGATTTACGCTTTTTATTGACGAGTTTCAGGAATTCGACAATGTGAACAGTGGTATTTACAGTGATATACAGGAGCTTTGGGACAGATATAAACAGCAGACCAATATCTGCCTTATAGTCTCCGGTTCTATTTTCCGAATGATGGAAAAAATCTTCAAAGACGAGGAACAACCTCTTTTCGGTCGTGATGACTGTACCATTAAATTGCAGCCTTTCAAGACAGATGTGATAAGAGAGATATTAGGTGATTATAACTCCGATTATACCAAAGATGACTTGCTGGCTTTATGGACTTTTACCGGTGGTGTGGCACGCTATATAGAACTGTTTATGAACAACAATTGTTTTACAGTCAAGAAAATGATAAAGTATATTTGCTCAAGCGGTGACGGCTACTTTATTGATGAAGGTAAGAAAATTCTGCTACAGGAATTTGGCAAACAATATGGTACGTACTTTAGCATACTTGGACAGATTGCTCAGGGAGACATTACCCAGCGTGAGATAGAAGGTTCAATAGGAATGACGAACTTGGGTGGTCAGCTTCGTATGCTTGATGAGCATTATGGCATAATAAAGAAGAAACGCCCGGTAGGAGCAAAGCCTAATTCTCAAACCGTACGATATGAAATACGAGATAATTTCTTCCGTTTCTGGTTCCGCTATGTCTACAAGAATTCCGCTCTTATAGAAATTGAGAACATGCCCGCATTGGAAAAGATAATCTTATCCGACTACACTACGTTCTCTGGAATAGCCCTTGAAAGATGGTTCCGAAGCAGAATGATTGAATCTTTCAAGTATCAGCTCATAGGTAACTGGTGGAAAAATGTTTCTAAAGGAAAAGGACAGTATGATGAATGTGAAATAGACATTGTTGCGGAAGACCTTGCTGGCAATGTAAGTGCTTATGAGGTGAAGCGGAATGCAGACCGCTACCGTGTCAAGCGCTTACAAGACAAGGTGGCTGAAATGCAAAAACAGATATTTAAAGGTAAGAAAATCTGTACCGGTTGTCTTTCTATAGAAGACATGGAGAAAAACTGGTAAATATTGAGCTTATTTAATCTTATTGCAACTTAGTCATGTGATAGCCCATTCTCTTGAGCTGTATGGCTGAGCCCATGATATACATCTCGTGAAGAGCGGCGATGAAGGCATAGAACGCATCGGCACTGCCGGGCTCGGCACCTGAATGGAGCAGACTGTTGTAAGTGCGGGAGGCACATTCGCCAATGATGCGGCGGAGGTCATTCACGCCATGCTCGTCAAGTAAGAGAACCTTCTCGCTGATGTATGTGTCCATATTGTCGTAGCCGTTGCGGTCGCGGAGATACTTGTACAAATCAGGCACCTTACTGTAAAGCTCAAGGTCCTGGTCCCAATATTCCGCCACAGCCATGCCGACATACATTATCCATCCCAGTGCAACTGTAGGGTACTTGTTGAATTCGCGCATGGCATCAGGCATATAGCTCTCGCCAATCTTAGCCCAGCAGTCCTCGATATCCGGAGCCTCAGGGAAGTGGCTGTCTATAAGTGCAAGGCTCAGCAGATAATGATACAAGTCGTTGTGGAAGTACTCCTCATAGTGCTTTGTCTTGTTTTCCTTTTCCATTTCTTATTTTCCTTTCTTATTACTTTGAATTCCCATTATTGATGCGTATGATATTGCAAATTCTTGCTGAGAGAAAACATGCGTAAGTATTTTTTACATATTACTTTCCAGTTTTTTTTACGTACGTTTAAAAGCTTTCAGTCTCGTTGGATTAATATTGCGCTCTTGCAAATGATAGCGGAGTATTTTAAACAGC
Source organism: uncultured Prevotella sp. (assembly GCA_900314195.1). Lineage (GTDB taxonomy): Bacteria > Bacteroidota > Bacteroidia > Bacteroidales > Bacteroidaceae > Prevotella. Next base: position 14,561 of record OMUH01000005.1, on the reverse strand, counting down.
AAAGACAACCTGCAGCTTGTCTTTGCTGTTTAAAATATACATTTCCATCCGAATTTGCGGACAATCTCCTGCAAGAGTCTTCTGTCATTTGATGGTATTGTGACAGAGAAAGTTTCATGCATATTGTCACGTCCGTCTATTTTTGCTGAATCAATATCGTACTGATTCTGCATATTCATCCAGATTTCAGCCGGAATACCAAGTGCTTTTTCAAGAGCAATGGCAACATTCATTGAGACAGAACGCTTGCATTCCGCTGCCATCAGGAGAACTGTAGAAGAAAAGCCTGTACTGCGGAGTTATCCATACAACATCTACGCCGTTCAGGTCACCATGTTTTTTCTCATAATGGAGAGATTTTATCAGGCATAAATCTTCTATTCTTCTGACAGACTTCAGTATATTGACAACTTTATATTGACAACTTTCACATATCTCCTGATTATATCAGTTGACAGTTTCCTGTATTTATGGTCTTTGGTACTGCCATGGGTATAGAGCTCTTTTAAAGTCTCGTATTTAAAAAATCTATATTCATGACTGTATATATAGTTCGGTTGCAAATATAATAAATGTTTAATGAAAGAATTAGCAAATTTGCGATTTTTTTCTTTTTAATGTTCCGGCATTGCAGAATAGTTACGGAGTGCACTGTGCATACTAATTTTTGCTAAAAAATGAAGAATGATGAATGACGTGAAATGATAAAATGCTATATTTGCAATTAAAGGAAGAATAAAAAAACGATTATCTGCAAGTTAAACATTTTATTAATAACAAATAAAACAACACAACAAGAGATGAAAAAGCTATTATTAATGACCATTGCCGCTGCGGCGATAATCTTCACCGGCTGCGGAAACAAGAATGCTCAGCCTGCTGCCGAGGCTGCTGCTGATTCAACGTCGGCAGACTCAACAGCCAAAGCGTCGGCACTGTCGGCCATCAAGGCCGGTGACGCGGCTGCTGCGCCAGCAACGGCTGAGGCTCTTGCCAAGGAACTTGACAAAACGGTTGCATCAAAGGACAGCAAGAATTTCACGGTTCTGCTTTCTAACGTGAAGGCAAAGATTGCCCAGCTTGCGAAGGACAATCCTGAGCAGGCAAAGACCTACGCCCTGCAGCTGCAGAAATATCTTAACCAGCACGCTGAGCAGATAAAGGCTATCGCTGGCGGCAATGCTACGCTCACCGATGCCGTTGACGAGGTGAAGAGCCTTAACCCGGAAGATGTGGTCAGCTCAATAGCGTCAGCCGCAACAACAGATGCAAAGAACATTGCCTCAGATGCTGCTACAACGGCGAAGAGCACTGCCGAGCAAGCTGTTAACGAAAAGGTCAGCGAGGCTGAAAACAAGGTGCAGAGTGCTCACGACCAGGCAGTAGACAGGGCAAACAAGGAGGTTAGCAAGGCACAGAAGAAGGCCAGCGATGCCGTCAGCGGCGCACAGAAAAAAGCTAATGACGCTGTTAACAAGGCCAACAAGAAAGCCAATGATGAGGTGAACAAGGCGGCTAACAAGGCGTTGAAAGGCCTCGGACTGTAACGCGCAGCCATCAGCCTTGAAAAAACCGGCTCTCATTCATAATAAATAAAGCGCAAACAAAAACTTCCGCATGTTTAAACATTGCCATGAAGGTTTGCCCGCCAAAAAAATAATCAGTTCGTTGTGCACAGTGTCTCGGAGAGGTACGCTCTTGATTTTCATTGTATTACGTCCCTCTTCGAGGAACGTGGAAAGTGGGTGCTGTGCGTCTGTCACCAGTCTGCGCTCGTGCCTCGCTTAGACTGGCGTTACTCATGAGCAGCCTTTCCAAGGCTGAAGGTTACTTTCGGCCGGATATATATCTTTCTGGAAAAATCGGAATTTATTTTTAATCATTGTAAATAACATAAAAAAAGCATGACCGATTATGTATCGGTCATGCTTTTTTTTATGTTATTAGTGTTGACAAATTAATTATTATAAAGGGTACTCTTCAAAGGCATACAGCACTGTAGACAGGTAGCGCTCGCCGGTGTCAGGCAGCAGGGCTACGATGGTCTTGCCTTCATTTTCAGGGCGCTTGGCAATCTCTGTTGCGGCGAAGGCGGCAGCACCTGACGAGATACCTACAAGAAGGCCTTCCTTCTGAGCCAGCTGACGGCCGGCGAGGATGGCATCGTCGTTCTGGATGTCGAACACTTCGTCAACAACGTTAGAGTCGTATGTCTTAGGAATGAAACCTGCGCCGATGCCCTGAATCTTGTGAGGGCCGCTCTTCTGACCGTTCAGCACGGCAGATGTGGCCGGCTCTACGGCGATAACCTTAATGTTCGGGTTCTTCTCCTTCAGATATTTGCCGATACCGCTGATGGTGCCGCCTGTGCCCACGCCGGCTACGAAGATGTCAATCTTTCCGTCGGTGTCGTTCCATATCTCCGGTCCGGTAGTCTCATAGTGCTTGCGCGGGTTGGCCGGATTGTCAAACTGTCCGAGGATGACGCTGCCCGGAATCTGCTCATGCAGCTCATTGGCGGCCTTGATGGCGCCAGGCATACCGTCTTTGCCGCTTGTCAGGCGAACCTCTGCGCCGTAGGCCTTTACAAGGTTGCGGCGCTCAATGCTCATCGTCTCAGGCATTGTAAGAATAAGCTTGTATCCCTTTACTGCCGATACGAGGGCGAGAGCTACACCGGTGTTGCCGCTGGTAGGCTCAATGATTGTAGCGCCCGGCTTGAGCAGTCCGCGCTTTTCAGCATCTTCAATCATGCCGAGGCCGATACGGTCTTTGACGCTGCCGCCGGCATTGAATGATTCTACCTTTGCGATGACAGGTGTCTTAAGTCCGCGGAATTCAGAATATTTTCCGAGTCGAAGAAGTGGTGTGTTGCCAATGAGGTCTGTAACCTTTTCAAAAATTCTTGCCATATGATTTTTATTCCCTTATTTCTCTCATTCCGCACGTTTTCATCCGCACGTTTTGCGCTGAGAGAAACGTCCGGCCGTACTCAGGGATGTTATGTCTGCCGGTGTCGTTTTTCTAAATTTGTTTTTTATTTATGTTTAATGAAAATAACTTTTTTATCAGTCGTTCTTGACAGCTTCGAAGGCCTGGTCGAGGTCGTCGATGATGTCCTGATAGTGCTCAGTGCCTATGCTCAGGCGGATAGTGCTCGGGTAGATGCCCTGGTCGGCAGCCTCCTCAAGGCTCAGCTCAGAGTGTGTGGTGGTGAGCGGGTGGATAACCAGTGACTTCACGTCGGCCACGTTAGCCAGCAGAGAGAATATCTTAAGATGATCAATGAACTTCCATGCCTTCTTCTCGTCGCCGTCGATCTCGAAGGTGAAGATTGAGCCTGCTCCGTTAGGGAAGTAACGCTCGTAGAGGTCATGGTTAGGATGGTCGGGCAGAGAAGGATGGTTGATCTTCTTCACCTGAGGCTGCTTCTTCAGATAATCGATTACCTTCAGCGTGTTGAACACGTGGCGCTCTACGCGCAGGCTGAGTGTCTCAAGGCCCTGCAGCAGAATGAACGCGTTGAACGGAGAGATGGTGGCGCCCTCGTCGCGGAGCAGCAGCGCGCGCACTCTTGTTACGAACGGAGCCGGAATCTTGCCGAACACGAGGCCGTGGTAAGAAGGGTCAGGGTCATTGAACTGCGGGAATTTCTTAGGATCCTTTGTCCAGTCGAAGGTGCCTCCGTCAACGATTACGCCGCCGAGAGACGTGCCGTGGCCGCCGATGAACTTAGTAGCCGAGTGAACCACTACGTCAGCTCCGTGCTCGATAGGACGGATGAGATACGGTGTGCCGAAGGTGTTGTCAATTACCACAGGAATGCCGTGGCGATGGGCTATCTCAGCCGTGCGCTCAATGTCTGAAATGTTTGAGTTAGGGTTTCCCAGTGTCTCAATGAACACGAGCTTGGTGTTAGGCTTTATGCTCTTCTCCAGCTCGTCGTAGTTGTCGGGGTCGAAGAATGTAGAGTCGATGCCGTATTTGCTCAGAGTGTGCCTGAGCAGGTTGTAAGAACCGCCGTAGATGGTCTTGCTTGCAGCCACATGGTCGCCGGCGAGTGCTATGTTCGTGATGGCGTATGTAACGGCGGCAGCTCCGGAAGCAACGGCCAGTCCGCCTACACCGCCCTCGAGGGCAGAAACACGCTCTTCAAACACGCCCTGTGTGCTGTTGGTCAGACGGCCGTAGATGTTTCCGGCGTCCTTCAGCGCGAAGCGGTCAGCAGCATGCTGGGAGTTATGGAATACGTAAGACGTAGTCTGGTATATTGGCACTGCACGTGAGTCGGTTGCGGGGTCAGCCTGTTCCTGGCCTACGTGAAGCTGTAAAGTCTCGAAGTGAAGTTTCTTTTCGCTCATAATATGTCCTTTCTTTTTAAGTTATTTCTTTGTTAAGATTACTGATGCAAAGTTACTGCTTATGCCGGTTTGTTTTAATAGCACAAAGGAGGCATTCTGCATACCACGTTTGTGGTATATGCATCGGAAAATAAAATCACCAATTTGCTTTGCAGTTCTTCCTGATTGTGCTATCTTTGTGGTATACAATAATTTAATAACTTTAAAGCAATGCAGAAATACGCTGATTACATAGAACAGATAGAGATAGACTCCCTGTGGAGCGGAACAAAACACATTGTATGGAATCTCGACCGCAGTGTCAACATTCTAAGCGGTGTGAACGGAGTGGGAAAGTCTACTATAATAAATAAGGTTGTAAAAGGCCTCAGCATGGGCGGCGAGTTTCCGAGCCACATGCTGAAGGGCGTTCATCTGAAGGTGTCGCCGCAGGATGCGCGCTGGATACGCTTTGATGTCATCCGTTCCTTCGACCGTCCGCTGCTTCGTGCCGACATGGTCAGCAAGCTTGACGCCAGCCTGGCCACCGAGCTCGACTGGCAGCTCTTCCAGTTGCAGAGGAAATACCTCGACTATCAGGTCAACATCGGCAACCGCATCATTGCCGTTCTTCAGAGCGGCGCGGCTGATGCCGCCGAGCGTGCCGCCGAGATAAGCAATGCCAAGAAGCTCTTCCAGGACACCATTGACGACCTGTTCAAGGAAACGGGGAAGACCATCATCAGAACGGAGAACGAGATACGGTTCCGCCAGATGGGCGAGTCGCTGCTGCCGTATCAGCTGTCGTCGGGCGAGAAGCAGATACTGTGCATACTGCTTACCGTGCTCGTTGAAGACAACAAGCCTTACGTGCTCTTCATGGACGAGCCGGAGGCCAGCCTGCACTTTGAATGGCAGCAGAAGCTGATAGACATGGTGCTGAAGCTGAACCCGCACGTGCAGCTCATCATGACAACCCACAGTCCGGCGGTGGTCATGAACGGATGGTCGGACAAGGTGACAGAGGTGAACGACATAACGGTGTGAAGCGTGTCTTTATGAGAAAAAGACAGTCTCCCTGCCTGTTGTGCAGGAAGCATAAACTTATTAAAAAGGAAGGAGACACCACATGTCAAAGCGACTTACTGACAACATTACGTCAAAATATTTTGAGGCGGCCAACAAGATGCGGCCGCAGAAGGCCCGCCGCCGCATCGTGGCATACGTGGAGAGCTATGACGATATATTCTTCTGGCGCACGGTGCTCGGACGCTATGAGGATGCTACGCGCTATTTCGAGATCATGCTGCCCACGCGCGAGACGCATCTCGAACGCGGCAAGAAGGCTGCCATAGAGCAGCTGCTCAGCGGCGTGGGCCGCGACATGATAGCCTGCGTGGATGCAGACTATGACTATCTGCGGCAGCAGCGCACGCCGCTTTCGCAGCAGATAAACAACAATCCATACGTGCTTCATACGTATGTGTATGCCATAGAAAACTATCAGTGCTATGCGCCGGGACTGCACAATGCCTGTGTCATGGTGACGCTCAACGACCGTGACATATTCAACTTCGAGAGCTATCTTACTGAATACAGCCGGATTATATATCCGCTGTTCATCTGGAACCTGTGGATAAACTTCTCATCGTCATACGGCAGCTTCACCATCGGACAGTTCAACCAGACCATAGAGATCAGCCGCGGCGACGTGCGTCATACTGACCGGGCCTTTGCGCAGCTTCGCGGAAAGGTGGAGCGCAAGGTGCGCCGTCTGGAGCGCGAGTATCCGCAGTTTGCTCCGTGCCGTGATGCATTCATAAAGGAAATGGCGGAGCTCGGGCTGACTCCCGACAACACGTATCTCTTTGTACAGGGACATCATCTCTTTGACAATGTGGTGCTGCCCGTTGTGGCCCGTGTCTGCGACAGGCTGGTGCGCGAGCGGCAGGAGGAGATACGCCGTCAGTCGGTGCATCATGCGCAGGAACAGACGGAGATGGCCTGTTACAAGCACAGCATTCAGGACGTGGCTGCTATGATGAAGAAAAACACATCTTATGAGGCATCGCAGCCTTTCGCGAGAATCCTGCGCGATGTGGAGCACATGCTTGCCTTGCCGGAACAGGAAAAAGAAAATGGTTAATTGATTTTTTGCTTATCGTCTCTTCCGGAAGTCGGGTGTGAAGATGATAAATTATCTTTATTTTGTCATTGTCGTTATGGCTTGCTTGATGGCGTCTTTGTCAATGCCGGTTATGTGCCTCAGCTGTTCTACGGTGCCGTGGGGCACAAAATTGTCGGGCAGGCCGAGGCGTCTGACGGCCGGCGTAAAGCCGTTGTCGCTCATCCATTCGAGCACTGCCGAGCCCATGCCGCCGGTGCGCGCGCCGTCTTCTACGGTAATGATTTTATTAAACCTTGTGGCCACCTCGCGCAGCAGCTTCTCATCGAGCGGCTTCAGAAAGCGCAGGTCGTAGAGGGCCACTGTGGTGCCGGGATTTTCCGTTTCAAACTCATTAATTGCATCAAGCGCCGTGTTGCCTATCGGCCCGATGGTGATGACGGCGGCCGCCGTGCCGTCGTGAATGCGTCGTCCGGTGCCGACAGCTATCTCCTCGAGCGGGCAGTGCCAGTCTTCCAGCACTCCTCGGCCGCGCGGATAGCGTATTATGAAGGTGCCCTTGCCGGGCAGCTGTGCCGTGTACATAAGCCGCCGCAGCTCGTGCTCGTTCATGGGCGAGCAGATGGTCAGATTGGGTATGCAGCGCAGTGCCGGCATGTCAAAGGCGCCGTGGTGGGTGGGACCGTCCTGGCCTACGAGGCCGGCGCGGTCGAGGCATATCACCACCGGAAGGTTCAGTATGGCAAGGTCGTGAATGATGTTGTCGTAGGCGCGCTGCGCAAAGGCACTGTATATGTTGCAGAACGGTTGGAGGCCGTCTTTGGCCATGCCGCCGGAGAAGGTGACGGCGTGCCCCTCGGCAATGCCGACGTCGAACACTCTGTCGGGCATCTCCTTCATCATGATGTTCATGGAGCAGCCTGTTGGCATGGCCGGCGTCACGCCCACGATGCGCGGGTTCATGCGTGCCAGCTCGAGCAGCGTGTTGCCGAACACGTCCTGGTATTTCATTGGCTCGCTGCCGTTGTCGGCAACGGTGAGCCTGTGGCCTGACTTGGGGTCGAAGAGTCCCGGCGCATGCCACACCGTGGCCTGCTCTTCGGCGGGCTTATAGCCTTTTCCCTTCACAGTGTGCAGGTGCAGCAGCTTCGGACCTTTCATGTCTTTCAGCTGCCGCAGCATGCGCACCAGCTCTTTCACGTCATGACCGTCGAAAGGCCCGAAATAGCGTATGTTCATGCCCTCGAAGATGTTCTGCTGGTGCGAGATGGCCGATTTTATTGCGTTGTTGAGGCGTATGATGCCTTTCTTCCGCCGGTCGTTGAGGTAGCCCTTGGCGTGCAGCCACTGGCTGGCCTTCAGCCGCAGCTTGTTATATGTGGCATTGGTGTCGAGTGTCAGCAGATATTTCTCCATGCCGCCCACGGCACGGTCTATCGACATGTCGTTGTCATTGAGGATAATCAGCAGGTCGTTAGGGATTGATGACACATTGTTGATGCCTTCAAAGGCCAGTCCGCCGCTCATGGCACCGTCGCCGATGACGGCTACTACGTGCCGCTTGCTGTGGTTGGTGCGGCGCGCGGCAACATCCATGCCCAGCGCGGCCGATATGGAGTTCGATGCATGGCCGCACGTGAATGTGTCATACTGGCTTTCCAGTGGCGACGGAAACGGGCGTATGCCGCCCAGCTGACGGTTTGTGGAAAACACGTCGGCACGGCCGGTAAGTATCTTGTGTCCGTAGGCCTGATGGCCCACGTCCCACACGATGCGGTCGTGCGGAGTGTCGAACACGTAATGCAAGGCAACGGTAATCTCTACCACGCCGAGTGACGAGGCAAAATGTCCGGGATTTACCGACACTTCGGCAATGATGTCCCTTCGCAGCTCCCGGCACACCTCCGGCAGCTCGTCTATGCTCAGCTTGCGAAGGTCGTCGGGATATTTTATCTTGCTCAGGAGAGGATATTTATTACTGTCCATCCAATAAAAAATCAATAATCTTTGCAAAAATACTAAAAAAACACTCATTATGGCAATTATTGTGGCAATTATTGTGGCAATTATTGCTGCAATAAAAACTTGCTTGCTTGTTTTATTGCCTCCGGCAATCTGAAATCTGTTTGCGTGTGCGGCAACAGTATTTCTACAGGAATACCGGAGTATTTCTGCCGGAATACAGCAGTATTCCTGTAGAAATACTGTCATCTGTGTGTAGTTAAACATTTTTTGTCTGACAGCAATTGGTGTGACTTTTTGATAAAAAATACCCTTGTTTGTTTTACCGAATACAGAATTTTGATTATTTTTGCAAATTGAAAGGATAACATACTTGAGGAATGGTTATGTATTCTTTTTACGCATAATGATTTGCGGACAAGAACTGAAGTATCTTAATCAATTAAATAAGAAACTAATTATGAAATCACTCAGAAAATTAGGTGCAATATTTGTATCCGTGCTGCTTGGCACCGGCATTCTTGCTTCGTGTGACATGGGCAAAGGCGATGAAGACATCCCTGAAAGCATAACGGCCGCACTGACCACGTATGCGCCTTTTGAAGTGTCGTCTATAGACGGCCGCACAATAGCGCCGACCAGCGAAGATTTTGTGGCATATCACTTTCTCAGCAACGGACAGCTGAATGTCTATAAGGCTCAGATCGCCATCAAGACACGTACGGTTCGCGATACGGCAACGAACACCAATGTGACTGTACGCGACACGCTGTGGCGCCTTGTAAAGGTTGACACGGCTGCTACAAGCTGGAGTCTGAAGAATGATAACCAGCTCACCATTACCATGGGCTCGGTATCTCATACCTACCGTCTGTCTTTCTACACCCGTACAACGCTAATACTGCGTGACGAACTGGGAGGTTCTGACCATACTATCGCGCTGACTCGTTCAAACAAGCTTGTCGTAGGTGAAAACGGCGAAGAGGAAGGCGGCGACTCGCAGGACGGCAATGACCCGAAAGAGAGCACGGTGTCTGACGACCCTGACAAACCGGGCACAGGAAAGACGCCTACCGATGATTCGCAGAAACCCGACTCAACGAAAAGTAATTACGACGAAGAGCTGTATAAAGACAGCATTTATATTGATGATTGAGAATTATTGACGATAGAGAATAGATTTTAATTTGCTGCGAAATCTGCTTCGCAACAATACGTTAGAAGGCCGCACATTATTAATGAATTATTAATAAATGCGCGGCCTTCTGACGTGTGTGAGAGCAAAGTTTTACCCAACTGGCTGTTTCCGTTTTGCTACCTTAGACGGAAGCCATGTTTATAAAATCAGCCTTGAATGGCTGATTCATCTTTTATTTAGAATTTTCTTAGTTACATTCGCGTGTCTGTTTGATATAACAAGCCTTCTGCTTCACGGCGCAGTAGTTGCTTGTCATGGACTGCAACTACATCCAGTGCAAATTTCCTAAAGAGAAGGACGATGTTATGCGCCATGAGTAATTGCTGAAGAATTACCATGAACAGAGAGCTTCACTTTATGCGCTTTACTTAGCATTTATATTTCTGAATAAAAAAAGCACGCAGAGCATTTTGTTTCTCTGCGTGCTGAAATGATATTTGTTGAAAGGAGTTTTTTATACGAGTGTGCCGACAATCTCATCGCGGCTGCCAGGAAGAAGGTCAATGACCGGTATCTCTGGCATGGTGTAGCAGCCGGGCTGCAGACGTGTGGTGGCGCGTGCCACGTCAACGAGCACCTGGCCGGTGAGAGCCGGATTGTTTATGCTCATGTCGAAAGACAGACGCTGGTTCTGCGTCTTGCCGCTCACGCCCTTGCGGGTCATGTGAACGCCGTGACCCATGTCGCGCACTTCGTCAACAGAGTTTACAGCGAACACGTGCAGCTCATCGTGAGCGAAATAGTCATCAGCCTTGATTTCCTTTGTCACCTCGTCAAGTGAGGCACCGTCTTCAAGCTCTACGTATACCATGCGGCGGTGTATGCCCTCGCCGAGAGGAATGGTCATTGACAGTGCGTTCTTGACGCCTTTCTTCGAGCGGGCCACAACGGAATGACCCATTGACATGCCGGGACCGAAGTTGGTGTAGCTGAGGCCTTTCGGTGCGAGGGCCTGCATGAGCACGCGTACAACAGAGTCAGAACCCGGGTCCCAGCCGGCAGAGATAACGCTCACGGTGCCGGTCTTCTTGTTCTTCTCCATCTGGCTTGCACGGTATTCGCGTATAGAGGTGTGAATATCGAATGAGTCAACGGTGTTGATGCCCAGGGCTGTTATCTTATCAGCATATTCCGGACAGAGACGTGTCGGTGTGGCCAGAATGGCTACGTCGACGTCTTTAAGGTTCTTGATGTCGTCGGTAACAGTGTAGGCAGCCAGCTCCTGTGGCTTGTCCTTGTCGCCCTGGCGGCGTACAATACCTGCAATCTCAAAATCATCGGCGGCCTCAAGTGCCTGTACGCTGTAGTGGCCGATATTTCCGTAACCCACCACGGCTGCTCTTATTTTCTTCATATCTTTTATTGTTGTTAAAGTTGTTAGTAATTTCCTGTTGCGGTCATTTCAGTTGGCAAAGATAACTTTTTTTGAACAAATAACAACATTATCTGCGTTTATTGTTTTGTTTTTTCTTCCATTTGTTGGAATTTGTAATTAAATGTCTGCTCTTTTTGCCAATCTGTTTACCGTCTGGGGCAGTAATTGTGCTTATCTGTTAAATTAAATTTTCATTTTAATAACATAATGTCGGGAATAGTTGTTAATTTTGCATCATTGCTTTTTGGCTTTATACTTTTATATGCCAGTTTGCAATGATGTCTGACGTCTTTATGTTAGTATGCACGGTCCATGGTTGTCTTGTGGCGTGCAGGTCAGATGATTTTTAGATGTGAAAATTTAATTATGATAAAATGAAAATGCAACAAGGAAAGACTTTTAAGACTCTTTTTGCCGCTGTGCTGGCTGCTGTAATCATGCAGGCTGACAATGCATCGGCGCAGATAACGCAGAGTGCTGATGAGGCTGTTAAAGGCATGCGTGTGGGATGGAACTACGGCAATGCGCTCGATGGCAATTCCGGTGACGTTAATAATATGTGGATAGAAAAGTGGACTGACAGATCGCCTGCGGCTTATGAAACGGCGTGGGGGCAGAAACAGGCTTCGCCGAAGCTGTTTCAGATGCTCCATGATGCCGGCTTCAATGCTGTGCGCGTGCCGGTTACGTGGTATCCGCACATGAAAGGAAAGAAGTGGAAGCTGAATAATCTTACATGGTCGCCGACTGACGACCCTATAAGCTCGAAGGTGGATGCTGACTGGATGGCACGCGTGAAAGAGGTTGTCGACCAGGTGCTGGCCTCAGGCATGTATTGCATTATTAACGTCCACCATGACACGGGTGCAGCATCCACTGCATGGATACGTGCCAACGGCAATACGTTCAGCGCGAAAAAATCTCTTTACGAGGCATTGTGGAAGCAGATAGCCGAGGAGTTCAAAGGCTATGGAGACCATCTTCTTTTTGAAGGCTATAATGAGATGCTCGACGGCTACAGCTCATGGTGCTTTGCGTCGTTTGCGGCTTCTGGGCAGTATAACCAGACGTCGGCAGAAGATTCTTACAAGGCCATCAATGACTATGCGCAGACGTTTGTGAACACAGTACGTGCCACAGGCGGCAACAACAGCACGCGTAATCTCATTGTAAACACATACGGTTCTTGTGACGGCCGCGGCAATTGGAATTCGCATCTTGTAGAGCCGCTGTCAAAAATGAAGCTGCCTGCCGACAAGGCAAAGGGGCATCTTATCTTTGAGGTGCACACTTATCCCGACATGAAGAACCTGCAGAATGCCAGGAATGAGGTTGACGCTGAGTTCAGCAGTCTGAAGAAAAACCTTGTCAGCAAGGGCGCACCGGTCATCATAGGCGAGTGGGGCGCCTCCGACGGCACCGGCTATGACACTGATTATAAGAACAACCTGCTTGAATTTGCTAAATATTTCGTTGCCAAGGCGAAGAAAGAGAATGTTGCCACATTCTACTGGATGGGCATCAGCGATGGTGCTGACCGTGCTGTTCCGAGGTTTACACAGGCCGACCTGCGCGACGCCATCATAAAAGGCTATTATGGTGACGGTGGTTATACGGCTGTCAGTGCTCCTGCGGTGTCTTCCGTAAAAAAGTCAAACGTGATTTATAACATCCTTGGCCAGCGTGTCGATGATTTCAGTAAGCCGGGACTTTATATTGTTAACGGAAAGAAAGTTTTGAAAAAATAACAGAAATAGCATAACGCAAAAAAATGGCATGGTACAGATTTTCCTGCATCATGCCATTTTTGCGTTATTGTTTAATCTTCCCATTTGCGTACATGCCTTTTATTCCTCATCTTCAGTTTGTGTCTGCGGCCAGTTTATCAGGTATAGCTTTTCCGTTGCCCGCGTGAAGGCAGTGTACAGCCAGTGTATATAGTCCGGCGTAAGCATGTCGTCGGTCATAAATCCCTGGTCTATGTATACATGTGCCCACTGTCCGCCCTGTGCTTTATGGCATGTAACGGCGTAGGCGAATTTCACCTGGAGCGCGTTGAAGTATTTGTCTTTCTTAATAGCCTTTATCCTGTCTCCCTTCAGCGGAATGTCAGCATAGTCGTCCATTACATTATTATACAGCTGTTCCTGCTGCTCGTGAGTCAGCGACGGCGATTGGCTTGTCAGCGTGTCGAGCAGTATGGTGGCCTCTATCTCATAATCGTTATAGTCTGGAAAACGAAGTGTGGCATCGGCAAAGTGGAAGCCGTAAAGGTCGGTGAAGTTATGTGCTCTTATAACCGTGCATCTGTCGCCGTTGGCAAGAAAGAAACTGTTGTCCTTTCCTTTCCTGGTGCCGTCGGCGGCATCACCGCTGTCAGGCGCTTCAACACTGTAGTTGTTCTTTACAATCATCAGCAAGTCGCCACCGGATATGGCATCCTCCCTGTCGAGCACGGCACGGCGTATGCCGTCGTTGTATATGTTCGCTGTTTTGTTAGAGCGTGTCACTACTATTGTGTTGTCTTCGCCCACCTCGCTGTAGCTGTCTGACAGACGCTCTATCAGCTCATTGCCCGGGCAGCTTATGACGTCAGGAAATGGCTTGAAGCGTATTTTGGGAAGTCCGGTAATGTCGTCGTGGGTAATCATTGAGCGTATGACGGTTGCATTATACAGAATACCTGACGTGCTGCTCTGGCGCAGCACGTCATTCAAGTCGCACTGATAGACGACCAGTCCGTAGGCTTCTATAACGCCTGCTGACAGTGCCGGCGCCTCATCCTCGCCGACGGGCGGCAGCTGTGCGCTGTCGCCCGTCAGCAAGAGCCGGCAGTTGTTGCCGTTGTACACATATTTTATCAGGTCGTCAAGCAGACTGCCTGAGCCGAATGACGACGCCTCTGTCGGCAGACTGCTTATCATGGAGGCCTCGTCAACAACGAACAGCATGTTCTGGTTTCTGTTTTCGGCAAGGTTATAGCTGCCGTCGATGCCTGTGTATGCCTTTTCACGGTATATGCGTCTGTGAATGGTGTATGCCGGCATCTTGCTGGCCGTGGCCAGCACTTTTGCGGCGCGGCCCGTAGGCGCAAGCAGGGTGATGTGCTGTCTGAGCGATGCGAGCGTGCGCACCATCGCCGATACCAATGACGTCTTACCAGTGCCTGCAGAGCCGCGCAGTATCATTGCCGCGTTCGGCCGCCGGTCAGCAAGAAAGCGCGCAAATATCCTTAATGCGTTCTCCTGCCCAGGCGTAGGTGCGTGGCCGAATGTAAGTGTTATACGGTTTATGAATTCCTGTTGCGTCATTGCTTTTATTGTGTTTGTTTATTGTAGCAAATATTAGTTTGGCTGGCTATAAGCATTCGTGCATTATATATTTCTCTCTCTAAAAGTTATCACGGGTTTCACCTTTTTCAGCTGTTGTAAATCTTATAGCCAAAGTTATAAAAAGAATTACATACCATAGATTGAAAACAAGAAAAATTTTTAATTGTTTATTGCGGACAGAGTAATTTATGTAACTATTCAGCTGCCATATCGCCAAAGGGCGATATGG
>OMUH01000081.1 GCA_900314195.1 uncultured Prevotella sp. | reverse complement strand
GCTCTTGTAGATGCCAAAAGTAGATTCAATGATGTCGGATGACAAGTTGATGCTCATGTTCTCAGTGAGAGGAGCTTCTTCCCTTTTGAAGTATTCAAGCATCTTGATGCCAACATGTGCCTGTCGATAGTGTGCATTGCCTAAGACATTAGTAATGATTTAGGACCTGCCTCGTCACGGTCGTTCGGTACACAGACCTGCAACTCCTTAGGGGATATGTCTATGCCTGCGGCATTGACATTCACAACTTTAAACTCACGGTCCTTGCCGATTCCATTTTTTCTTCTTACCTTTGCCATTGTGATTAGCTTTAACGCTTTGTTTTGAAAAGTACCAAGCCGGAGCCTCTGGACAGATGTAATCTTCTATAAGGCCTCCAACGACCAATCGCTCGTCTACAGAATCCGGTGCCACGCTGAATATTAGGCTTTATTGTCCTATTCGAAAACTGGCTTACTTCTTGGCAAGCACAAAGCTAATCACATTTTTGGATTTAAGCAATAAAAACGAAAAGCAAATGCGTTCGAAGAACGCATTCTCCAGTTATATCAACAACTTGTTATCGCCAAAGGGCGATATGGCAGCTGAATAGTTACAACAGATTATGCATTTGCTTAATTTTGTTAAAAAACAAGATAATTTGAGATAAATGTTTTCCAGTGTGTGTTTTTTTTGTAACTTAGTCGGCACTAATAACCTGTTATTTAAAATCCTAAAATCTATAAAATAATGAAGATTTACCAAACGAATGAAATTAAGAACATAGCGCTGATTGGTGCGTCGGGAAGTGGCAAGACAACGCTTGCCGAGTGTATGCTTTTTGAGGCCGGTATTATCAAACGCAGGGGAAGCGTAGAGGCTAAGAATACGGTGTGTGATTATTTTCCTGTTGAGCTTGAATACGGTTATTCTGTCTTTCCGACTGTATTTCACGTTGAGTGGAACAACAAAAAGCTGAATATCATAGATTGCCCGGGATCTGATGACTTTGTCGGAGGGGCTATTACGTCATTGAATGTTACTGACGAAGCTCTTATTCTGATCAACGGCCAGTATGGTCCGGAGGTCGGCACGCAAAATAACTTCCGGTATGCAGAAAAGTTAAAGAAACCGGTTATTTTTCTTGTTAACCAGCTTGATTCTGAAAAATGCGACTTCGACGCGATTGTTTCTTCCATGAAAGAGATATACGGCGACAAGTGCGTTCTTGTTCAGTATCCTGTTTCTACGGGCTCTGACTTTAACAGTCTGATTGATGTGCTGCTGATGAAGAAATATTCTTGGAAGCCAGAAGGCGGTGCGCCGATCATTGAAGACATACCGGCAGAGGAACTTGACAAAGCTCGTGAGCTGCACAAGATCCTTGTGGAAGCTGCTGCAGAAAACGACGAGGCGCTGATGGACAAGTATTTCGAGTCGGACTCGCTTACTGAGGATGAGATGCGCGAAGGTATTCGCAAAGGACTCGTCCAGCGTTCTATATTTCCGGTGTTCTGTGTCTGCGCGGGAAAGGACATGGGCGTGCGCAGGTTGATGGAGTTTCTTGGAAATGTGGTTCCGTTTGTCAGCGAGATGCCGAAGATACACAACACGCGCGGTGAGGAAGTGGACCCCGTCAGTGACGGACCGGAGAGCCTGTATTTCTTTAAAACAGGCATGGAGCCGCATATTGGCGAAGTGAGCTATTTCAAGGTGATGAGCGGTACGGCGCATCCCGGCGATGACCTGATAAATGCAGACCGTGGCTCTAAAGAACGCTTGGGACAGATCTTTGTCAGTGCCGGCGCAAACCGTACGCCGGTTGACGCACTTTGTGCAGGTGACATTGGCTGTACTGTGAAATTAAAAGATGTGAAAACTGGGAATACCCTTGACGGAAAAGATTGTGAGTGGCGTTTTGATTTCATAAAATATCCGCGTCCGAAATATTCGCGTGCCATATCTCCGGTTAATCCGCAGGACATGGAGAAGATGATGGCTGCCATTCTTAAAAACAGGCAGGAAGACCCGACGTGGGTGTGCGATAACTCCAAGGAGCTCAGGCAGACAATCATTCACGGCCAGGGTGCTTTCCATTTGCGAACCTTGAAATGGCGGCTTGAGAATAACGAGAAGGTGCAGGTGCAATATTCCGACCCCCGCATTCCATACCGTGAGACTATAACAAAGAAGGCAAAGGCAGAATATCGCCATAAGAAGCAGAGTGGTGGTGCCGGCCAGTTCGGAGAGGTTCATCTTATAGTAGAACCATACGCTGAGGGAATGCCTGATCCGGTGTCATATAATTTCGGAGGTCAGGAATTCAAGGTCACGCAGAAGGGAAAAGAGGAACGTGAGCTGCCATGGGGCGGAAAGCTGGTGTTTATAAATTCTGTTGTAGGCGGCGCTATTGACCAGCGTTTTATGCCGGCTATATTGCAGGGTGTCATGGACTGCATGGAACGTGGACCGCTTACCGGCAGCTATGCGCGCGATGTCAGGGTAGTGGTATATGACGGCAAGATGCATCCGGTAGACAGTAACGAGCTTTCTTTTAAGCTTGCTGCGCGTCATGCCTTCAGTGAGGCTTTCCGCAATGCGGGACCTAAGATTCTTGAGCCGATATATGATCTGGAGGTTTATACGCCGGATGATCTCGTAGGCGACATAATGAGTGATTTGCAGGGCCGCCGTGCGTTGATTACGGGAATGGATTCGGAAGCCGGCTATCAGAAGCTCCAGGCGAAGATACCATTGAAGGAACTCTCTTCATACAGTACGACGCTGAGCAGTCTGTCAGGCGGGCGGGCAAGTTTCAATGCCAAGTTTGCATCGTATGAGCTCGTTCCGAATGATATTCAGACAAAGCTGATAGCTGAACATGCGGCAGAAGAAACTTCTGACGAGTAGTCTTGCAAGAACAAACCGCAGTCAATGGTTTTCTGCGATTTCTTTATATAACTGTGATATGGATCGGAAGAGCTCTTAGAACATTTCGGAGCTCTTCCGGATGTCGCATTATTGTGATATTCAGATTCTGCGTCAGACAGCCTTGTCTGAATTTGTTTCGTGTTTTCAGGATAAACATAAATACTCATGCGAAACAAATTGAGCACATTATTTAACTATGTATAAAAATATATCATTATATATATGCTCGCGCGGAATCTTTTAGTTTTAGTGCGTTTTTAACGCATTGCATTATTAAAAAGATTTTCAATTGCATTTTGTTATTATTCAAAGTTGAAGTAACTTTGCATTCGTTTTCAGATAATTTTTCTATATAGAAATGAAATTTTTATTTTGAATATGGCTTATTTAGGCTTTGCGTTTTGTAAGCTTATGTTCTAATTTATTGTTCTTATTTTCTTAGGAGCTTGAAATATGCAGAATCAGTTTTCGAGAACACGACTTTTGTTTGGTAAGCCGGCTATGGATACCCTTGCCGGATCACGTGTTGCTGTTTTCGGTGTCGGCGGTGTCGGCGGATATGTAGTAGAGGCATTGGCGCGAAGCGGCGTCGGAGAGCTTGACTTGATAGATGATGACAGGATTTGTCTGACAAATGTAAACCGGCAGATTTTCGCGTTGCTGTCTACGGTTGGAAAATATAAGGTGGATGCTGCGGAGGCGCGGGTGCATGACATAAACAGAAAATGCATTGTGCATAAATATAAGAAGTTTTACTTGCCTGACAATGCCTCTGATTTTGATTTCTCGCAATATGATTATGTCGTTGACTGTATAGATACTGTATCGGCAAAGCTGGATATTGTGAAACGTTGCTACGAACAGCATATCCCGGTTATTTCTTGTATGGGCGCTGCGAATAAGCTCGACCCTACAGGGTTTAAAGTGGCGGATATTAATAAGACCAAGATGGATCCGCTGGCTAAGGTTATCCGCAAGAAACTGCGTAAGCTGCGTATACCTCATCTGAAGGTGGTGTACAGTGAAGAGGAGCCTCTGGAGCCGTTTGACGACAAGGAAATCAGTTGCCGTTTTCACTGTATATGTCCGAGCAAGGACATGCGGAAATGTACTGACCGCCGTAACATTCCGGCGAGCAATGCCTTCGTGCCTCCTGCCGCCGGACTGATTATAGCCGGTGAGGTGGTTAAAGACCTTATAAATGCGGCAAAAACAATGCGCATCTCTCCTGAAGAGATTGAAAACAGTGAATATGCAGCTGCGTCGGCCGCACGCGCCCAGAGACATGAGGAACGGTGGCGTGAATTGAAAGCTGCCGAGCGGCAGAATAACATAAAGGAGGATAAAAACATAAAAACAGATGTTAAGCAATAAGGTTAAAGGGTATGCTGCCGGCATAATAGCAGCAGTGTTCTATGGTACGAATCCCTTGGGCACGCTGAACCTTTATGCAGACGGCAAAAACTCCGGAACGGTGTTGTTCTACCGTTATGCACTTGCAGTTGTGATTTTTGCTTTGTGGATGATGGTAAGGGGCGAGAACTTCAAGATAAAATGCGGACATGCCATACGGTTCGCCTTGTTCGGCTCTTTTTTCGCATTGTCCTCAACAACATTATATGTTAGCTTTCATTATATGGATGCCGGGGTAGCTTCAACCATATTGTTTTGTTACCCCATAATGACGGCCGTGCTTATGGCGGTTTTCTATCATGAGCATGTTACGCTTACCACTGCGCTGGCAATAATCCTTGCGCTCGGCGGAATAGCATTGCTTTACCAGGGCGGAACCAATGTGAGGATAACAGGAACGGGAATAGCCCTTGTGCTGCTTTCGTCACTGCTGTATGCTCTGTATATTGTTGGAGTGAACCAGTGGAAAACAGATTATTCGCCGCTTAAGTTCACGTTCTGGATAGTTTTCTTCGGGTTGCTCGCGGTGCTGGTATATACGTATGCCAGTGGCGACAGACTGCAAATGTTGCACGGTGCAGGAGAATGGACAAATGCATTGCAGCTTGCGCTTATGCCAACGGTGCTGAGCCTTTTCTTTATGACTATATCAATAAAAAACATTGGCTCAACGCCATCGGCCATAATGGGCGCTTTTGAACCTCTGACGGCAGTGGCCATCGGCGTGCTGGTTTTCGGAGAAACGTTTACGTTAAGGCTTGCAATAGGAATTGTTCTTATATTGACGGGTGTTACGCTGGTGATAGCAAGGAAATAATCGTTATAAAAAAATAATTTCAGCAGTAATATCTTGCACATGATTTTGCAAAATATTACTGCTGAAATCAAAGTCGTTTTTGAATATTGCCGGGGTTTTCTTGCGTTTTTTTGAAATCAGCAAACAGCGTGTGCTCGTTTGCCGTTTTCCTGCTTAGCTGTTTTCCTTTTCTCCGGCCGATTTCTCTTTCAGCAAATCGCGTATCTCAGCGAGCAAAAGCTCTTCCTTTGTAGGTGCCGGTTCAGGTGCGGGCGTGGCTGGCGCCTCGTCTTTCTTGCGTGTTATCTTATTTATTAATTTTACGAGCAGGAATACGCATAGGGCGACAATCAGGAAGTCGATAAGTGTCTGGATGAAATTACCATAGTTAATGGTGGCCGAATTCATCTTCTCTACTCCCGGGATAACGACCTGCGGCAATGTTACCTTCAAGTCGCTGAAGTTGACGCCTCCTATCAGCCAGCCTATCGGCGGCATTATAATGTCATTGACTATTGAACTTACAATTTTGCCGAATGCACCGCCGATGATTACACCGACGGCCATGTCGATGGCGTTTCCTTTAACGGCAAACTCTTTGAACTCTTTTATAAACCCTTTCATAAAATGTTATAATTAAATTGGTAATTATTATTTAAAAAATATCAACTAAACAGTTTGCTAAATGATGAATACACATCTATTTGCAACACCCACATGTCATAATTGGGCTTTCACGTTTTTTTAATATTGTTTAATAGTTTCCTTTGCTGCAAAATTAAGAATTAATTTGTATCTTTGCGTGTGAGAAAAGAAAAAATCGGCTTTTTGACCGATAAAATAATGAATTATTTTTTTAAACTTTAATATAAACAAAAAGTAAAATGGTAAAAGTAGCTATTAATGGTTTCGGCCGTATCGGCCGTTTGGCATTCCGTCAGATGTTTGCAGCTCCTGGTTATGATGTAGTTGCTATCAACGACTTGACAAGCCCTAAGATGCTTGCACATCTTCTGAAATATGATACCACACACGGTGGCTATCAGGGCATCATCGGCCAGAAGCAGGAGCACACTGTTGACTACAGTGACGAGGCATTCACTGAGAATGGCAAAGAGGCTGCCGGCTATATTTCTGTTGACGGCAAGAAGATCACCATCTATAAGGAGAAGGACGCTGCCAACCTTCCTTGGAAGGCTCTTGACATTGACGTTGTTCTTGAGTGCACAGGCTTCTATACTTCTAAGGACAAGAGCATGGCTCACATCAATGCCGGCGCTAAGAAGGTAGTTATCTCTGCTCCTGCAGGCAACGACCTGAAGACAATCGTATTCAACGTTAACAACGAGACTCTGACAAAGGACGACCAGATTATCAGCGCTGCATCTTGCACAACAAACTGCCTGGCTCCTATGGCAAAGGCTCTGAACGACAAGTATCCTAT
>OMUH01000149.1 GCA_900314195.1 uncultured Prevotella sp. | reverse complement strand
GAAGGGGTATCCTCCGAAAAGCTTAATGATTTGTAGTCACAAACTTGACACTCTATTTTCAAATTAATGAGAAACAGGCAGCCTGCATGTGTCTTGCTTAAACATGTGTCATTCTTAAAGAAAAGAAACTACTGATGTTTTCTTGAATATATCTCAATATTCTCATAAGCCTTGAAGGCCACGCGGTCATGAGCCTCCACAGTTATCAGTTCACCGGAGTTGGGCGCCTTTACCTTGCGTTCAGCAATATGTTTTACAAAAAAACGTCCGAAGTCAGAGATTACCACTTCTTCATCCTCACCGCAGACACCGTCAGCAATGGCACCAATAACAGCATCTACATATTCACCGGCTTTAGCCTTCGACACTTTCAGCTTATCAGCAACAGCGTTAATTATATCAGATTTCTTCATTATGTAAATTTTAGTATTATATTTTCTGCAAAAATAGCTAATTACCTTTGTTTTAGCAAACGTTTACGACTTTTTTATCAAAAAAAAACAAATGAATTCTTTCCATAACAAAATATATATTATCTTTGCATTTGCAAGATAGACATTACAAAAACAGATCTAATAACGTTATTCAGCAAATGAGCAGTAGAATTGAGCATTCCGGTACTATTGAAGCCATCAATGGTAATACCATTCACGTGCGCATACTACAGTCATCAGCATGTGCGGGATGCAAGGTAGCCGGACATTGTTCGGCAGCAGAATCGAAAGAAAAGACCATCGACGTTTATGATGCCAATGCGCATGAATATAATGTCGGGGAAAACGTTGAGCTGTATACTGACGCGCATGTTGGTTACATGGCCGAGATTTATGCTTTCGGCATTCCGTTCATACTCGTCATAGCAGTGCTGATGATAATGCTGGCGGCAACGGGCAACGAGGCCTTGTCAGCTGCAGGTGCTCTTGCCGTGCTGATTCCTTACTATCTAATCATATACCTGCTGCGCAACAAGATTGCCCGCCAGGTTTATTTTCATATAGAAAAAACATGAATGTTCGCCAACACGCGAACAGAAGCTTTCTGTAATAACGCAAAACAGGAAACGAACAGACAATAGATATATCTGAAAAATATAAAAACTAAATAACTAAAACAAAAAAAAAGAATTATGAACTTTATTTTAATCGCAGTTTTAGTATTGGGAGCAATAGCACTCGTGGCCTCACTGGTGCTCTATTTTGTTTCCAAGAAATTCGCTGTTGAAGAGGATCCGCGCATCGGACAGGTGGCGGAGCTGCTGCCGGGTGCCAACTGCGGCGGCTGTGGCTTTGCCGGATGCTCGGCCATGGCCGAATCGCTTGTTAAAGGCGCCGATGCAGGAAGCCTTGACGGATTGCGCTGTCCGGTGGGCGGTGATGCCGTAATGGGACAGGTCGCCGACCTGCTGGGAATGGCAATGGCCAACACCGAGCCGATGGTGGCCGTGGTGCGTTGCAACGGAAGCTGCCAGCACCGTCCGCGCATTGCTGCTTATGACGGTCTTCACACTTGCGCGGCAATGAACTCAGTAGGTGCCGGCGAGACCGCATGCGGGTTCGGCTGTCTGGGATGCGGCGACTGTGTGGCTGCATGTCAGTTTGATGCCATTCACATGAACGAAGAAACAGGCCTGCCTGAGGTAGATGAAGAAAAATGCACGTCATGCGGCGCTTGCGCCAAGGCATGTCCAAGGCATATCATAGAGCTGCGCAAACGCGGACCAAAAGGACGCAGAGTGTATGTTCAGTGCGTAAACAAAGACAAAGGTCCTGTTGCGAAGAAAGCCTGCGAAGTGGCCTGCATAGGATGCGGAAAATGCCAGAGTGTATGCAAGTTCGAGGCTATCACAATAGAGAACAATCTCAGCTACATCGACTTCAACAAATGCCGCATGTGCACAAAGTGTGTCGATGAGTGTCCTACGGGAGCTATAATAAAAGTAAACTTTCCTGTTAAGAAAGTGAGAAAGCCAGAAGAGAATGTCAAGCCGTCTGCCGGCGTGAGCACTTCAGCTGAGGCAAAAGAGTCTGCCGCAAACGATACTGAAAACAACAAGGAGGAGAAAGAAGCATGAAATTCCGTACTTTTAAAATAGGTGGTGTACACCCAGAAGAGAACAAGATAACTAGAGATATTCCTACCGTAAAAGCCGAGCTGCCCAAGCAAGCTGTTTTCCCTCTCAGCCAGCATATCGGCGCCCCCGCCAAGCCAGTGGTAAAACGCGGCGACAAGGTAAAAGTGGGAACCCTCATAGCAGAAGCAGGCGGCTTCGTATCTGCACCGGTTTACAGCTCTGTGTCGGGCACTGTCGCAAAAATCGATACAGCCGTTGACGCATCGGGATACAGAAAACCGTGTATTATCATTAATGTGGAAGGCGATGAATGGGAAGAAAGCATAGACCGCAGCGACAAGCTTGAGACACTTGCCGGACATCCCGAGCTGACACCCGAAGAAATCGTAAACAGAGTGAAAATTGCCGGTGTTACCGGTATGGGCGGCGCAGGTTTCCCTACATTCATCAAGCTCTGCCCTCCTCCCACGGCAAAAGCTGAATGCGTGATTATCAATGCTGTAGAGTGTGAGCCGTATATAACGGCCGACTTCAGACTTATGATGGAACATCCTGACGAGATACTCGTCGGTCTTGACTTGCTCATGAAAGCTGCAAAGGTTGACAAGGGATACATCGGAATAGAGGCCAACAAGCCTGAGGCCATAGAACTGCTTACAGAAAAAACCAAGGACAATCCGAACGTAACCGTGGTGCCGCTTGCACAGAAATACCCGCAGGGCGGCGAGAAGCAGCTCGTTGACGCAGTTATAAACAGACAGGTGCCGGCTCCGCCAGCAATCCCTGTAAACGTAGGTGCCATTGTTCAGAACGTTGGTACGGCATTCGCCGTTTATCAGGCAGTGATGAAGCACAAGCCGCTGTTCGAGCGATATACAACCGTCACCGGAAAGAGCGTAAGCAAACCGGGGAACTTCCTCGTCAGAATGGGCACGCCGTTCAAGCAGCTCATCGACAGTTGCGGTGGCCTGCCAGAGGGCGACAACAAGGTGCTGTCGGGCGGTCCCATGATGGGTAAAGCCGTTGCAACGCTTGACGTTCCGGTTGTGAAAGGCACAAACTCCATAACCATTCTGACTGGAAAAGATGCATATCGCAGCCGCGTGCAGCCTTGCATCCGCTGCGGCAAGTGCGTTGACGCATGCCCGATGGGCCTGGAACCGTATCTGCTGGCCACGCTGTCGTCATTTAAACAGTATGACCGTCTTGAAAGCGAGGACGTAACGTCATGCATATCATGCGGCTCATGTCAGTTCACCTGCCCTTCCCACCGTCCTATCCTTGACAATATTCTTCAAGGCAAGGGTGTCGTTATGGGCATGATAAAAGCGCGCGCAGCAAAGGCTAAGGCAGAGGCTGCGGCAAAGAAGGAAGCTGCTGAGAAAGAAAAAACAGCAGAAAAATAAAACATTAAGAAGCATTTAGCAAAAAATGGGAAAATTAATAGTTTCTCTCTCTCCGCATGCTCACAGCAGTGAGACGGTAGAGAAAAATATGTACGGTGTGATTATAGCACTTGTGCCGGCGATAATTGTCTCGCTCATTTACTTCGGATTGGGCTCTGCCGTAGTATTGCTCAGCAGTGTTGCATCATGCGTATTCTTCGAGTGGGCAATAACAAAATACATGCTTAAGGCCGAGCCTCACGTTTCTGACGGTTCCGCCATCGTCACCGGCATTCTTCTCGGCATGAACCTGCCGAGCAACCTGCCAGTATGGATAATTATTATCGGTGCGCTTGTAGCCATCGGCGTAGGCAAGATGACATTTGGCGGCCTGGGCAACAATCCTTTCAACCCGGCTCTCGTGGGCCGTTGTTTCCTGCTCGTTTCTTTTCCGGCACAAATGACATCATGGCCTTTGGCCGGACAGCTGACAAGCTACCTTGACGCAGAAACCGGCGCCACCCCGCTTTCGATAATGAAAAAAGCAATTAAAGATGGTGATCCGAGTGTGCTTGGCGGTTTGCCAGATGCAACACATATGCTGTTGGGAACAAATCCGACCCTCGGACTCGGCACTATCGGTGAGGTTTGTGCGCTTGCATTACTTATCGGCTTCGTTTATTTGCTTTGGAAGAAAGTAATTACATGGCATATTCCTGTGAGCATTATCGGAACTGTATTTGTATTCACAGCCCTTTTGCATCTCGCAAACCCTATATATGCCAGCCCTGTAAGTGAGATTTTGAGCGGCGGACTTATGCTCGGTGCCATTTTCATGGCCACTGATTATGTGACGTCTCCAATGACCCACAAGGGACAGGTAATATATGGTATTGCCATAGGTTTTCTCACCGTTGTCATCCGTAACTGGGGCAGCTATCCTGAGGGCATGAGTTTCGCAATTCTCATTATGAATGCCTTTACACCGCTTATAAACCACTACGTTAAACCGAAACGCTACGGCGAGGTGCCAGCTAAATAATATAGATTTTTAAAAATTATATAAAGAGCGTTTCTCATGAGATGCATTCTATGTATTCTCTTTTCATATTTCACAGTGTTGATGCAGCAGACATTGCCTGTAGCTGGGAAATATAAAAAAATTACGTTCTTAAATTAAAAACACAAAAGATGGAAAAGATACAGTCATCTTTAAAAAATATGGTTTTCGTGCTTGTAGGCGTAGCGCTTTTGGTAGGCGCCGTGCTTGCCTATGTAAACCATATGACCGAGGGACCAATAAAGAAGAAAGCCGAAGAAACTCTGGCTGCCGGAATTAAAAACGTTATGGGCACCGACAAACTGAAAGTTGCCGACCCTAAGAATGTTACAATGAACATTGACGGCAAGGATGCTACCTTCGTCATTCATTCTGTTACTGACAACAGCGGCAAGCCGCTGGGCGCAGCCGTTGAGAGCACCACTACCGGCTTCGGCGGCGACCTGAAAGTGCTCGTTGGCTTTGACCCGACAGGGAAAATCCTGGGTTACACTATCCTTGCCACTTCTGAGACACCAGGTCTTGGCCTCAAGGCATCCACATGGTTCCAGAAAGACGGCAAGGGCAGCATCATTGGCATGAACCCCGACAAAGGCGACCTGCATGTCAGCAAAGAAAGCACTGCCGGCAATGCCGTTGACGCTATCACTGCTTCAACAATTACATCGAAAGCCTTTCTGAAAGCTGTCAACCAGGCTTACAAGGTATATGCCAGCAATAACACCGACGGCAACAGCGGCGCGACAAAGAAACAGGCTAAAAGCTGATACTCACATAGAAAGTTTTTAAAACATATCTGTCTTACAAAGTGACAACTGCTTGTCATGCATTAAGATTTACGCATTAAGATTTAAAAGATGAGTAATATAAAAATATTTTTAAACGGACTGATACAGGAAAACCCCACCTTCGTGCTTTTCCTTGGTATGTGCCCTACCCTTGCCACAACGACAAGTGCTATAAACGGTCTGTCTATGGGACTGGCCACAATGGCTGTGCTGATATGTACGAACTTTGTAATATCGTGCATAAAGAACATCACTCCTGATATGGTTCACATACCTGTCTACATAGTTGTGATAGCTGCGTTTGTGTCTATTCTTCAGATGCTAATGAGCGCTTATGCCCCGCAGAGCATCAACGACGCTTTGGGCATATACATTCCTCTTATAGTTGTAAACTGTATTATCCTTGGACGTGCAGAGAGCTTTGCCTGCAAGCATACACCTGTTGAAAGCATTTTCGACGGACTGGGCATAGGCCTTGGCTTTGCCTTGGCGCTGACACTCCTCGGCGCCGTCAGGGAACTGCTCGGAGCAGGCAGCATTTTCGGCATTCACCTGCTGCCTGAGACATTCAACATTCTGATGTTTATCCTTCCGCCGGGAGCATTCCTGACACTCGGATACTTAGTTGCCATATTCAATAAAATAAAGAAAGCTTAAATTATGGAATATTTATTGATATTCATTGCGGCCATATTTGTAAACAATGTGGTTCTGTCGCAGTTCCTTGGTATATGTCCGTTCCTCGGTGTCTCAAAGAAAATTGACACAGCCATGGGCATGGGTGCTGCCGTTACGTTCGTGCTTACGCTTGCAACAATAGTAACATATCTTATCCAGATATATGTGCTTGACCCGTTCGGCCTTCAGTACATGCAGACCCTGGCATTCATTCTTGTCATTGCCGCACTGGTTCAGATGGTTGAGATTATTCTGAAGAAAGCCTCGCCGGCACTTTATCAGGCTCTCGGCATCTTCCTGCCGCTGATAACGACCAACTGCTGTGTGCTCGGTGTAGCCATTCTCGTCATACAGAAAGACTACAACCTGCTTCAAAGCGTTGACTATGCCGTAGCAACGGGCATAGGCTTTGCGCTCGCACTTGTCATCTTTGCCGGTATCCGCGAGCAGCTCGCTCTCGTAAAGATTCCTAAGGGCATGCAGGGCATGAGCGTGGTGCTCGTTACCGCAAGCCTTCTCGCTCTTGCTTTCATGGGATTCAGCGGACTGGAAGGCGGACTGCGCACACTGTTCGGACTGGACTGATATAAAATCCAAAAGTTGATATAAAAAACACCAAAAAAGCCATCGTGCCTCTTATGAGACACGATGGCTTTCCTTTTTTTATGTGCTGAACAGTTATTTCAGCTTGTCATATTTTGCCATTATCACCTTCAGGCGTTTCTCGATTTTCCCAACTCCGCCCTTGACGTTAGATTCAATGTTTATTGGCATTACAGGGTCATGCAGCGACATTCTTACAAGGAACCATCCGTTTTCGTCAACGGCAGTGCAGGCAACGCGAATGCCCTCGTAATTCGGTTTTACTATTTGCCAGTCTTTTTCAGAAGCCAATGTCCGGCCAAGCTCGTCAAGCACATGCTGGCCGTACGCCTTGAAGTCGTCTGTTGTTATGTTCAGTCTTATCTCCTTGCTTTCAGCAGGCTGCCTCATGTCTGAAATAAGATCGCGGAGCTCCTTTCCTTCTTTGTTTAGTTTTGCGGCTTCAACGATAAGCTTTGCGGCAAGATATGCGCCGTCGTCAAGGAAGTAATTCTCTTTCAGAGCAGCATGTCCAGATGTTTCTATCGACAGCCAGCATTCCTTGCCTTCTTTGTTGAGCCTTATGCCCTCATTGATAACATTCTTATAACCCCGTTTGAAACGGTGATGTATGCCGCCGTTCTTCTCAATGAATTCCGTCAGTCCGTCAGAAGTTACTGAGTCTGTCACGACAATGCTCTTCGGATGCTCCCTGAGAATGACACTTGCAATAAGTGCAATAAGCGTATTGCGGTTTATTGGTTCTCCTTCTTTGTCAACAATAGCAGAACGGTCAACGTCTGTGTCGAATATTATTCCGAGGTCGGCCTTGCTTTTAATTACAGCCGAACATATTGACTGCATGGCCTCTTTGTTTTCTGGATTTGGTATGTGGTTCGGGAAATGGCCGTCGGGCTCAAGGAACTGACTGCCGGAAATGTCTGCGCCCAAAGATTTCAGAACATCGTTCGCGAAAAATCCGCCGTCGCCGTTGCCGGCATCAACAATTATGTGCATTCCTTTCAGCGGATGTTCGTAGTCGTCTGTTGAGTTTACGCCTTTGCGAATATAATTCACCAGATTCCCGCAATATTTCTTCATAAACGCGCAGTTTACGACCTTGCCGCCTGATGCGGGAGCTGCAATATCACCAGAGGCACAAATATCAAGAATTTTTGCTATGTCACAATTATCCAGTCCGCCCTCAGACGTGAAAAACTTTATTCCGTTTCTGTTAAACGGCAAATGAGATGCCGTTATCATTACGCCGCCGTCAACGGCTAACTCGTCGTCGACAGTTGACATGAACATAGCCGGCGTAGAAGCCAGTCCGCAGTCAAGCACTACAGCGCCGCACTCTGTCGCACCGTCTTCAAAAGCCGCCTTAAGGTCGTTGCCCGACAGGCGCGAATCTGTACCTATGGCAATAACCAGCTTGTTTACTTTTTTCTTTGCCTGCAACCATTTGACAAAGGCCCTGGCCACCGTGGCCGTTACGGCAGGCGTAAGATTTACCTGCTCTCCCTCAACGCCGTCCAAAGCAACGCCGCGAATGTCTGAACCGTTTTGCAGTTTCTTCCAGTTATACATAATTTTATTAACAGATGTTTATTTATATAGATTTTTAGACGAATTTATTGTTCCGCAAAAAAAAGAACTGATATGAAAAAATATTGCCGTACAATGACGTGCAATGAATATACGCAATTGGTCCTAAAAGAATAATTGCTGTCTTAAAATAACACCACAAGCTCATTCAGACCGCAACAGCCAAAACTGCCCGGTTGCGTATAATCATTCTGCAAATTAGTGAATAATGAGAATTGCATCATTCAGAATATCTCGTTCTGCTGCTTCTGAAGGTCTTTTTCCAGTTCCTGCACGCGAGAGACATTAAAATAAATCACATTCTTCTTATACAGATCTGACTGAGTGCCAAGATGGAAAATATCTCTGTTTCCAATCTGCTGCGGCGCACCTTTTATATCAGTTATTTTCAGATAGAAGTTTATGAAATCATATTCATCATTTGACTTCGTGACATAATACGGGTAGGCCGCAGAGCCGTCGCCGGTAGAATAAATAATTTCGCAAACTCTTTTGGCAACGCTGTTCAGATGGTCAACATCTTTCTGAGAGTATTTCGCGCTGACGGCAGAATCGCCCATCATCTGCTGGATAAGGTTCGCACGCGTAAGAAGGGCGTTCAAATTCAGCTTGTTTATATGCAATATGTCGTCAGTACTTTTCAACGCAGCTTCCTTGTCGCCCTTGCGCAGGGCCTCGCGCATCTGGAATACAAAATATTCCTCACCATCATTCGATATATATGACTGGCCGTAGAAAGCCTGTATCTTGTCCTCCATCTTCATGTCGGCAGGCTCATCCTCAGCGCAAAGCTTATTTATAAGTTCCCTGACATGAACAGGTGATTCTATCACCTTAGCCTTTATGTCAGCATAATCTATCTTTGAAAAGTTTTCACCGGGAATAGCCTGCGAGCTGGCCGACAAAGCTATCAGCAGCATCGGAATTATTGATAATATTTTTTTCATTTTATTCGTTTTTTACTTAGGTTTGTTTGTTAAGCGATGTTTTTGCTTGCTTTCGTTTTTTTTCATTTACAAAGATAGTATTTATATGCTTAAAACGAACAAAAGTTTCACTTTTTTATGTTTTTACTTTTGCTGTGGGGCTGCAAACGCCGTGGCTGATTGCCATGACGTCGCCGTTTACTTCTTTTCAATGTATGCTGCAATATTGCGGGGTTTCTGCATAATTAAAAATATGGAAATAAAAACCATTAAAGCTATGTAGAAATATTTACTTATTTGAATTATTCTTCTTATCTTTGCGATATGAAGAGTGCTAAGGTGTTAAAGATATTGCATGTGTCGCGTCAAACGCTCGTGCAGTACGTGAAGAAAAAAGATATAAGAGTCGTAACGTTGCCAAACGGCACGTATGACTACAACGATGATGACGTATATCGCAAGGCCGGACTTGCTGCCGAAAGAATGAACGTGGTCTATTCGCGTGTATCTACGGCAAAACAAAAAACCGACCTTGATAATCAAGAAAAGACTTTGATTGACTATTGTAACAAGAATGGCGTT
>OMUH01000022.1 GCA_900314195.1 uncultured Prevotella sp. | reverse complement strand
TCTGGGATGTTGTCAGCACTGAACGCTCTTTTATTGATTCAGCATTGAAGAGAGGTATGAAGCAAGGATTTGAGCAAGGCATGGCAAAAGGAATCGAAAAAGGCATAGAAAAAGGCATGGCAAAAGGAATCGAAAAAGGAATCGAAAAAGGCATAGAAAAAGGCATAGAAAAAGGTAAGGCCGAAGGTAGACTTGAAATTGCAAGGAATTTACTTGCTGTCGGTGTATCGGCAGAAGACATAGCTAAGGCCACCGGCCTTACGATTGATGAAATAAAATCAATGTCAACTGAATGAACATTACATTTGTAATGTTCGAAAAAAACTTCCGCATTTTTTGTTACGAGGTCATCTTTGCAATGCTTCAAAACAAAAAAATGCGGAAGTCGTTTTTTACAGATTACTGTATTGCTATCAAAAATGAATGTCTGCTTCATTATTCTAAAAAGAAAACCGGACAGCAATGTACTTTTGCAACTGTCAAATCACAATATATATTTTTTCATGCCGTAAAACATAAAAAATACGGCACGTTTGTTGCTTGATAGTCTCAAAGTTGTTATCTTTGCATACAGAAAAAACATGCTGTTAAACATGACTGTTATGTGTCGCACGCATAGAGAGTGTTGGCCAAGACTGTCATAATGAGCAAGATGGGGTGCTGCCGCCGTTGCGGATGCTGAGACCATACCCGGACAACCTCGAACAGGCAATGCTGTTTAGGGATTTTTTTAAATCTTTTCCGATGCCGTCACGGCCAGCAGCTTTCTCTTCTTTCAGCCGGCAACAGGTTCTTGCATTCAACCTGCAACGCAATTATTTTTACTGCACAGACAGGCATTAAAATGGCTGCACCAAACACTCTGAACAGCAGGCATAAAAAGAAATCAAGATAACAACTGATAACATTTTTCTTTATGAAAAGATTCGTATTCATGATGGCTGCCGCAACGGCAGTGACGGGAGCGGGCGCAGTGACGCCAGACATGCCTGACACCGCACAGGTCAGAAATCTTCAGGAAGTAGTAGTTAAAAGTGTGCGTGCCGGCAAGAACGCGCCGTTCGCAGTGAGCAACGTTGGCAAGACAGAGCTGTCAGCCTTCTCTAAGACCGGCCAGGAGCTGCCGTTCCTGTTCTCACACACGCCGGGCGTGCTGGCATGGAGCGAGAACGGCGTCGGCACCGGGACGACATACATGCGCATACGCGGCGCCGCCGGCTCGAGAATAAACATAACCCTCGACGGCGTAGCCCTAAACTCGCCGGAAGACCAGACAGTGTTTTGGGCTAACATGAACTCCTACTCTGCCCTGCTGCAGAGCGCGCAGATCCAGCGCGGAATAGGAACGTCGACAAACGGCGACGGTGCCTTCGGCGGAAGCATAGCCCTGAAGACTATCGCGCCGTCGCTGACGCCGAGCCTGGAGCTGACCGGCTCTTACGGCTCGTTCAACACATACAACGCAGGTGCGAACTTCTCTACCGGACTGCTGTGGAACCATCTTGTTTTCGACGGAGCCTATCATGAGACGGCCACAGACGGCTATCTGCATGGCACTGACGGACGCTCCGGATCATACTACGGCTCGCTGACTTGGCTCGACGACAAGTTCCAGGTGAGCTATAAGAACATCGGCAACTTCGAGAAGACCGGACAGGCATGGAACGGCGTGACGGCCGGCAACGACGACGCCACGCTGATGAGCGAAGGCATTCACACCTACAAGGACATGGTTGAACACGGATTCGGAAAATACAACCCGCTCGTTGAGAGCATCAACTTCGACGATGACAACCGGACTTTCGTGAAAGACGCTGCAGGAAACTATTCAGCAACACGATACACCATGCGCGACGGGTCTTTCTGGGACCGCACGACAGACAATTTCTATCAGAACCACAACATACTGTCGGCACAGTGGACACCAACCGAGCACTGGAGCCACAACCTGGCCGTGCACTACACCTACGGCTATGGATACTACAAGGAGTTCCGCCCGAACTACAAGCTGAGCAAGTTCGGACTGACCTTTGCCGACAGCAAGGGCAACAACATAAAGCGCACTGACTTCGTGCGCGACAAGGGTATGACGCAGCACACCTACGGCATCGTTTACAACGTCAACTACAAGAACGACGGATGGGACGTCACCGGCGGACTTAACCTGCAGCAGTTCCGCGCCAACCACTTCGGCTATCTGACTTACATCGCCAACAGCGAGATGGATGCCTATTACCGTCCGGGTGGAAAGAAATATCAGTATTACAGCTCTGATGCCACAAAGTTCGACTACAGCGGTTTCATAAAGGCAAACTATAACTTCAGTCAGTTCTGGAACATTTTCATGGACCTGCAGTACCGTTTCGTGGAATACAAGACCAGCGGCCGCAACGACAAGTTCTACTCTACCGACAACGGCTACGTGAACCAGAACCTCAACATTCTTGAGCGCTATAACTTCGTAAACCCGAAAGCCGGACTGAGCTTCGCGAAAGACGGACACAAGGCATACGCCTCAATAGCATACGCCAACCGCGAGCCGGAGCGTAACAACTTTACTGACAACGGCAGCTATCCTGCTCCGTCGCCGGAAAGACTTATGGACATCGAGGCTGGATATCAGTATACCGG
The DNA here is from genome assembly GCA_900314195.1 of uncultured Prevotella sp. Lineage (GTDB taxonomy): Bacteria > Bacteroidota > Bacteroidia > Bacteroidales > Bacteroidaceae > Prevotella. The sequence goes on along the minus strand of OMUH01000022.1, from coordinate 31,406 downwards.
CAGAAACTTCTACGCCGGTGTGAACTTCTACTACATGAACTACACTAACCAGTTCGTGCAGACCGGACAGCAGAGCGACATTGGCGAGAACCTGACAACCAACATCCCGGGCTCATACCGCGAGGGCGTGGAGATAGAGGCCGGATGGAGTCCGCTGAGCTTCCTCAAGGTAGAGGGCAACGCTGCCTTAAGCCGCAACAAGATTAAAGACTTCACCGAATATGCAGAAGACTGGTATGCTGCATCAGGCGTCAGGACTATTCACTACGACCGATCAACGCTGGCCTTCTCGCCGTCGACAATCCTCAACGGCTTCCTCACGCTGCACCACAAGGGCTTCCAGGCCGTGTGGCACACGAACTTCGTCAGCCGGCAGTATCTTGACAACACACAGAACCACGACCGTGCGCTGCCCTGCTACAGCCAGACCGACATCAACGCAAGCTACTCCCTGAAGTTTGACAAACATGTGCTCGGACTCAAGGAGATTGTCTTCGGCGCTGAGTTTGACAATATCTTCAGCCGCCACTATGCTGCGTCAGGATGGGTTTACTCTGCCTACAACAAGGAAGGCATGAAAGACAGCGACAGCCGCTACTATCAGATTGGGTTCATTCCGATGGCCGGCTTCCACTGCATAGGAAACATTACACTGAAATTCTGATAAATACAGCAAATTATATAATACTACACATTATTAATGACTGATATTATATGACAGAATTTATTTCCGCCCACTGGCTCGACATGCTCGGCACCGTTACCGGACTTGTCTACATCTGGCAGGAATACAAGGCGTCTGTATGGCTATGGATCACCGGCATTATCATGCCGGTGATTTATATTTTCGTATATCTCGACGCCGGACTGTATGCTGATTTCGGCATGCAGGTTTACTATGTCATTGCCGCTGTATACGGACTGGCGGCATGGCTTGCCAAAGGACGCAGCGACAGCAGCACCGACGGCAGCGGAATAACGCATTTTCCGAAACGGCTTATACTGCCTGCAACGGCAGCGTTTCTGGTTCTCTGGGCTGTGATATGGTATGTGCTGATAACATTCACAGACTCGCAGGTGCCCATGCTCGACTCGTGGGGCAACGCACTGAGCATAATAGGCCTGTGGGCTCTGGCCAGGAAATATGCCGAGCAATGGTGGATATGGATAGCTGTTGACGCTGAGCTGTCGGCACTATACGTCAACAAGGGCATTCCGTTCACAGCAGGCCTCTATGCGCTATACACGGTAATGGCTGTGGCCGGATGGCTCAAATGGCAAAGGATGATAACCGATGGCAACGAACACACAAAACAAACAGAATGAAAGAATTCGACAAAGACACAACAGCACAGAACACCACAGGCAATCCGGTTACTGACACTGCTTTCAGCTCAGCCTTTGACTGCGTGATACTTGCTGACGGCGACTTTCCCACTGCCGGCATACCGCTGACAGCACTGCGCAATGCAAAAAAAATCATATGCTGCGACAATGCTGCCGTGAGCCTCGCCAGCCACGGCTTCACGCCATATGCCGTTGTTGGCGACGGCGACTCTCTGCCGTATGAGCTGCAAGAGAAGCTGAAAGACAGATACATACACATTAGCGAGCAGGACGACAACGACCTTACAAAAGCCACACGCTATGCCATAAGCAACATTAAACCGTGCGGCAAGACGCTGAGCATAGCATACCTCGGATGCACCGGACGACGTGAAGACCATACATTGGGAAATATTTCTCTGATGGCAAGATATATGAACGACTTCGGGCTGCACCCGGTAATGCTGACAGACTACGGATATTTCGTGCCGGCAACAGGCAACACCGTGTTCAATACGTTTGCACGGCAGCAGGTAAGCATTTTCAACATCACATGCAGCCGCCTTGAAAGCACCGGATTAAGATGGAACAGCTATGCCTACAAGAGTCTGTGGCAGGGAACACTCAACGAGGCGACAGGATACGAAACAACATTCAGCGCAGACGGAAGCTATCTTGTGTATCTGACCTACAAGCCCAAAAGCACAGAACCGTCAGAAGATAACGATGCACAGTGAAACAATCATATAAAAAAAGCTTTATTTACACCGTCATACTTACACCCTTTAAGCATCTGTGTGCGTGCACCAAAAACACGGAAGAAAAAAAGTTCATTTTTTTAAAAAAAAAAGCTAAATCGTTTGCATTAAAAGAAATAATTAAATATCTTTGCAAGTGAAAATAAGAAACAATCGGTAAAATCAACTTAAAAGTGCGTAAAAATGCATAAAAAGGAGATTAAAATGTTTGTTTCGGCTATTAAGATTGAATTCAAATAATTTTCGCATATATTCTCTCTCTTTTTGAGAGAGGTCATTTGGTGGTTTCATCTGCTCGCGATGAGTCGATAGACTTGAGTTAATTTATTTTATGTAAGTATAATTGCAATGCTGCTGTCGGGAGACAACAGCATTGTTGTTTTTTGCGCTTCCACTTTTTGAATGCACATTTTTATTCACATACTTTTTTGCACATACTTTTATTCACATACATTTTTCACACATACATTTTTTATTCACATAATTTCCCTTACGGTTCGTCTCTCACGGGCGTATCACGCCGTCTTACCTTTTCTTCCATTTCCTGCTGTGCTTTTCTGATTGCCTCCTCATAACCTGAGAGAGCGGCGAAAGGTGCAAACTGTGCAGCACGCTGCATAAGGCTCATCTGCGGATGATTCTTTGATACATGATGCGGCATGTTGATAATGTCTTCATATTCTGACGCCGCAATATTCTCCTTGCCGCCGGCTGCAACATTGCCACAGGAACGTTCAGAATTTTGCTTCTTTGAATTATCTATACTCATATATTAATTTACGGTTATAAGTGTTCACCTCGTTGAGGCGTTTTTATGCCTTGTGCCCTCCTATCTGGTTGTTGCGTTCGCGCTGAGTGGCTCCGTCGGCAAAGTTAAGTCCTTTGAGAATGGCATTCTTGCCGAATTCTTTTTTTATTTTCAACAATGCTGTCTGCAGGCGTTGTTCACGTTCGAGATTTTCTTTTTCTTTCTTCCGCTCCGCCTCAAGGGCGGCATTGTCGGCAAAGAGATCGAGCTCTACAGGCTTGCCGGCAGCTGTGTGGTCACTGCCAATCACATTTTCTATTGTCACGTTGAGCCGTCTGACGAGCAGGGATCTGTCGACGACACGGTCGAACACCGCCGTCACGGCCTCTGTTATAAGCCGCGATGACGCTGTCGGCTCGGGCAGACGCACACTGCCGTGAGCGGGCTTGGGCACCGCACGCCCGTACCAGTCAGTGGCCACGGCACCGTGGATGTCATGACTGCCGTTAAAGCTCGAACGGTCGTAGCCCACCGCCAGCGACACCTGCGAGCCAACAAGGTGTCTGTCGACAAGTTCGAGGGCCAGCGTGTCGGCCATCTCCATAACGGCCACACGCGCCTGTGCTGCCGTGTAAGGACAGTGCAGCACCTGTCCGCTGCCAAGCGAGTTGCTCGACGGCCGGTAAGCCTTTATGCATTCCATCGTAGCCGGCTCCCAGCCCCATGCATGGTCAATGATCAGCTCGGCGTTGATGCCGAAAAGACGGTACAGCACCTCCTCGTTCTTTACTGACTGCCGCGCTATGCCGCCCATAGTGTCTATGCCTATCAATGCAAGCCGCGCGGCTATGCCGCGTCCCATGCGCCAGAAATCAGTCAGCGGGCGGTGGTTCCACAATGTGCGGCGGTAGCTCATCTCATCAAGGGACGCTATGCGCACGCCGTCACTGTCGGCAGGCAGATGCTTGGCCACAACATCCATGGCCACCTTGGCAAGAAACAGATTGGTGCCTATGCCGGCAGTGGCCGTTATGCCTGTAGTGGCCAGCACGTCACGAATCATAGTCATGGCCAGCTCATGCGCCGTCATGCCGTAAGAACGCAGATAGTCTGTAACGTCGGCAAAAATCTCGTCGATAGAATATACATGCATGTCATCAGGCGAGATGTATTTCAGATAAACACCGTATATTTCGCTGCTCACACGTATATATTCGGCCATGCGTGGCGTGGCTGCAATATAGTCGGCCTCCCAGTCGGGATGGGCAGCCAGCTCAAGAGATGATAAAGACTTTCCGGTGAACGGACGCCCGCCGATGGCAGCGCGCCGTGCGGCATTCACCTGCCGCATCTTCTCGACAACCTCAAACAGACGCGCACGGCCACCGAGCCCGTAAGCCTTCAATGACGGCGACACAGCAAGACAAATGGTCTTCTCCGTACGGCTGACGTCGGCCACGACAAGATTCGTTGTAAGCGGATCAAGACCACGCGCAGCACACTCAACAGAGCTGTAGAAGCTCTTCAAATCTATGGCTATATATGTTCTGTCATTTTTCTCAGACATAGTCTAATGTTTTATATTTTTTCAAGGTGACATGTAAAGAGGCCGTGTCCGTTGCTCTGAGCACAATCATTAAAAGCTGAATGCGCCAGTTTTACATACTGTAAATATAACATATTTGGACATTCATTAAGAAAAACGCAAAAATAAGAAAAAAAATTTGCAAATTCATTTTTTTTTCTTACCTTTGCACTCGCTTAACAAAAGCACGGGCGTTTAGCTCAGTTGGTTTAGAGCATCTGCCTTACAAGCAGAGGGTCGGCGGTTCGAATCCGTCAACGCCCACATGGGGTGTTTCCTCGTAATCCTTCGGGATTGCGGGGATTTTTTTATTTATATCCATAAAGAACTGTTTCCTTTGCAGTTAGCCGTGCCTTTTGCCGGCCCTAATATAATGCAAATGTTTAAATGAAACAAATTGTCAAGCATTTCTCTCTATACCCGGCATATTTCCGTCCCCACTGATTACGTGGGAAACCGAAGGAGAGCACGGCACATGCAATTGGACGATTGCTGATGAGCATAATATAAATCAAAAAAACGCTGAAAGAAATTCTCCTTCAGCGTTTTTCAAGACAACCGTCATAATGTTTTTCATCAATCAAACAAACGTTCTATCTCCTGCTGGCTCACTATGCCGAAAATGCGTAATCCGTCGGGAGTATAGTTAACATTTGAACAGCCGAAGAGATTGTCAACGAGGTCGGCCATCTCACGCTGTGAGAGAACCTGTCCGGCAGGTATGGCGGCATTGCGCGCCATGGTGAGAGCGAGGGTCTTGTTTATGTCATCAACGGCATTGGAACCGCCGCTGACAGCAGAAGACACCATTTCGCCGATAAGACTTGGCATGTCTAGTCCTTCAAGGCCGGCCGGTATCCCGTTTATGGCATAGCTGTTGTCGCCCATGTCGGTAAGATCAAAGCCAAGCGTACGCATCTCTTCAAGAATAGTGCCAAGGACAACGCTGTCGGAAGCGGGCAACTTTACTATTTCCGGGAACAAGTTTTTCTGCGACTGTGTCTGCCGGCTTTTAAGTCTTTCGAGATACTCTTCATAAAGTATGCGCACATGAGCACGGTGCTGATCGACAACCATAAGCCCCGACTTCACTGCCGTCATTATATACCGGCCCTTATACTGATATTGCGCAGGAGAGGCAGCTGCATCAGCAGAAGTGCTTTTAAAGGTTGCGTCATGGCTTTTCCCGTCACTGCCGTCTGCATTCATCGCTGTGCCTGGTGCTGTGCCGTCCTGCTGGAGCTGGGAAGAGAACACACTCTGCTCTGCCGGTTCATTTCCGTCAAGCGCACCGCTGTAAAGGGCATCCCACTGTGACGGCACATGACTGCCGCCGGCATGGCTCTGCCCGCCGCGGCCTGCTGCAGATGAGCCGCCAGCAGCCGTGTCTGTACCGCCGGCAGCATCGCCGAACCCGACAAATGACTGCGGGAGTGCTGAGATACCGTCGGCACCGTCGGGGAGTGATGACGGCAGCGAGGACAGCATATCCGGTGTCACAGGGGTTTCGTCAAACGGATTGTAAGAGGGATTATAGTTAACCTTCGGCATGGATACGGAGCCGGAAGACTGATGCGAACCGTCGAACACCGGTATGTCAGGCTTGCCTTCTGTATCGAAGTCAATAGCACTGACATCATTGAAAACGCCTATTGTCTCCTTGACGGCGGCCATCAGAATCTGCCACACAGACTGATCATTCTCAAATTTTATCTCAGTCTTGGTAGGATGGATGTTTACATCGATATTCTCCGGCGGCACATCAAAATAAATGAAATAAGGTACTTGCTCGCCAATAGGAATAAGCCTGTCATAGGCCGTCATGATGGCCTTGTTGAAATACGGATGTTTCATGTAACGGCCATTGACAAAGAAATATTGCTTGGCGCCTTTCTTGCGCGCAGACTCCGGCTTGCCCACGAAACCGGATATGCGGCAGATGGTTGTATCCACCTTTACGGGCAGCAGGAACTGGTTCAGACGCTTGCCGAAAATCTCAACAATGCGCTGCCGTGTGCTGCCCGGCGTAAGGTCGTAGACAAGAGCATCGTTGCTGCGAAGGGTGAATTTTATTTCCGGATAGACAAGTGCTATTTTCTCAAATGCTGATATTATATTGTTCAGCTCCGTAGTGTTGGATTTCAAAAACTTACGGCGCGCCGGAACATTAAAGAACAAGTTCTCAACAAGAAAGTTACTGCCAACCGGGCATGAGCATGGCTCCTGCCCGGTCACACGGCTGCCGGCTATGGACAGATGCGTGCCCACCTCGTCACTCTCCATACGCGTCTTCAACTCGACTTGTGCCACGGCGGCTATGGACGGCAGTGCCTCGCCGCGGAAGCCCATGGTGTGAAGAGTGAACAAATCATCAGCCTTGCGTATCTTTGACGTGGCGTGCCGTTCAAAAGAAAGGCGGGCATCAGTCTCAGACATGCCTTTACCGTCGTCGATGACCTGAATGGCTGTACGGCCGGCATCGCTGACAAGCACGTCGATGTTATGCGCGCCTGCATCAACGGAATTCTCTACGAGCTCCTTGATTACTGATGCCGGACGCTGTATGACCTCGCCGGCCGCTATCTGGTTGGCAACTGAATCAGGGAGAAGCTGTATTACATCACTCATATTTTATTATATATGTATGATAAGTCATCAAATTAAGAAAACGATAAAAGCACACATGGCCGGCACAATGCTGCCTGCTGTCTTTTTATCTTTTCTGAATATCTGCAATAACTTGCGCAACTACCTTTATAAGTCCGATTACGCATATTGTATGAACAGACATGGTCATTAAAAATTATAAGACTACTTGCCCGTACTAAATCAGGAAGCACAACAGAAGCAGGAGAACAAGCACCACTGCGAGGAACAGCGTCGACGGCCTTCTGACATTGTTACGCCTGCGCTCGACAGCCGAATGGAAATCGATGTCGTGCGACGTCCGGCGCCCGCGGTATTTAAACCTGCGCGGTTCAGGCATGCTGAACATGCCCATCAGCGGCTGCCTCCAAGCGTCTGAAGCGGAGCGGCATGACGTCTGACGGTGCGCAGCTCCTGACTGCTGCTCTTTCCGCGCCACACAAAGACGTCGTTCTTATCTGTCGGACGCAGCGGAGCAAACCACTGAAAGCCCGGCAGGTAAATCTTTGACGGCGGTATCTGCGTCATAGGATAAAGCGTGCCCGTGGCCTTTGACATCCAGATACGGCTCAGACGGCGCTCAGGCGTCATGAACATACGCATGGTGTCTGTCTCAGTGTAGTTAAGGCCTATGAGCGACGAGTCCTTGTCATCCTGAGGATAATAGTCGACAAGAACATTTCCCACGGCCTCGGTCTGCCGGATCTTGCCATCAGTAAAGAAAGCCGTCATCACACGCGACGACACCTGGTTATAGTGAATGCTGTCGGGCATCAGCTCTATAGACATAGCCTGCCCTGTGACGCGCGCAAGGCGCACGGTAGAATCAGCCATATATACATCTATCTGTTCGCCGAAGAGCTGACGGGAACCGTTCCACACGACAGGATTGCGATACATCGTCATGCATGAGTCCTTTGAGTTGAACACTATGCTGTCGCTGATGGCCTGCACGTCAGTACGGTAAGCCTTGGCGTGTGGCCACGCGTGCACTTTGCGGTAAACGGAATCAGTGTTGATGTTGAACGTCTCTATGCGCATGGTGTCGGCATGAACGTAAAGAGTGTCCTTGCCCTGCGAATATTCCATGGCAAGGGCACGGCGGGTGGCATAACCGCGGCCCGTGACATTGTTATAGCGCATATAGCCGCAATGAAGACTGTTCTTGTTTTTCCTGTCTACATAAACGACATTTCCGAATCCCTCACTCTCGCCGTCGCGGGTGTAATAGAGACTGTCACCGGTTATGGTCTTGTCCTTATCCATAAACGTGGATCGTCCGAAGAGCTCGGCACGCTTGCGGCGAGTGTCATAATACCCGTCAGAAGTTTTTATTTTTCCTTGTTTTGAGGTGATGACCGACGGACCTGTCACGTGAGCCATGCGCCGCAGCATGTCATAATGCAGCGTGTCGGTGGTGATAAGGTCCTGCCCGCTGCGCAGACGGACATTATAATAGAAATCAGCCTGGCGCGTAGACGTGGAATACTGTCCCCAGTCAGCACTGAGCTTATCACGGCCGTCTATGATCTTTCCCCCTTCAAAGAAATATGCGTTGTTGTACAGGCGGTCGTAGTTCAGACTGTCTGTATACAGTGTCTGCCTGCGATGGCGAAGCACGACATGATTGCGTGCCTGAAGAGCCTGTGCCGCGCCGTCGTAGAAAGCACGGTCGCAGACGAGCGACAGCGTATCACCCTGTCTGAAGCGTACATGGCCGAAGGCCTTTACAGAGTTCGTTTCCTGAAAGAAATATGCGCTGTCACAGGTCAGATGAGCACCGGCGTGGGCAAACGACACGTGACCTTTTACGATCTGTGCCCCGGGCACATAGCCGAACACGTCATATTTCAACTCGTCGGCATGGTTCAGGTAGACCCTGTTTTCATCAGTCCGTGGCTTCTGCCGTGTGCGGCGTGCCGGCATGGAAACAGCTGCAAAGACAAATATCGAAAAGAGGCATAGTGCCGCCATCATGACGGCTCTATGCCCTGCTGTATGTTTTCGTTCTGTATACACGCGAAAAATCATTTGCTTAACAAAGTTCATTTAATCCAGCCCTGATACTTGAATTTGCAATCTTTATACTGATCGCTCATCTTGACATACGTGTGTTTGATCTTATCAGCAAGCCACGACTCTATTTTCTTCTCTTTCTCTTTCTGCAGAACGACATTCTTCAGTTTCTGGAAATCTTCCGTCACGCTGGCCCTGTGGCTGTCTACACGGCTTTTCAGCTTAAGAATGGCGCACACCGTTTTTCCCTTTGAGTTCACCATGCTGAATGGCCGCGATATCTCACCGACCTTCATGGTGTCGACAACCCGCGCCACCTCTGTAGGCAGGTCTTTCATCTGAAAGCGCGACGTGCGCCCCTCCTCAGTGGTGTTTGCCATAAGTCCTTTGTTGCTGCGCGTATCCTTGTCGTCAGAAAGAAAAGAGGCAGCCTCCTCAAATGAGAACTTACCGGCACGGATGTCATTATATATGGAATCCATCCGCAGAACCGTCTTGTCTATAGACTCCTGCGGCACTACCGGCTTCCGTAGAATATGGCGCACCTTTATCTTGTCGCCGCGACGGTCAATGAGCTGGATGATATGAAAGCCGTACTCTGATTCTACAATCTTGGAAATCCTGTTGGGATCTGTAAGATTGAATGCCACAGTGGCAAAAGCCGGGTCGAGCATTCCGCGTCCTACATAATCAAGCTCGCCGCCATTGCGCGCCGAACCGGGGTCTTCTGAATAAAGCCTCGCAAGCGTTGAGAAAGAAATCTCACCCTTGTTTATACGGTCAGTATACTCACGCAGCTCATTCTTCACACGGTCAATCTCTGTCTGCGGGATGTGCGGCTGATTGGTTATTATCTCCACCTCAACCTCTGTAGGTATCATCGGTATGCTGTCAGCAGGCACGTCCCGGAAATAATTTCTCACCTGCGACGGTGTCACCTTTATGTCTTTAACCAAATTCTCACGCATCTGCTGAACCATAAGTCCGTTCTTGACGTCATCGTGCATCTCCTCACGCAGCTGGCTGACAGACTTGCGGCGGTATTCCTCTAGTTTCTCCTTCGAGCCCACTATCTGTATCCAGTAGTTTATGCGCTGGTCAACCTCACGCGATATCTGGCTTTCGGTAACCTGTATACTGTCGAGTGCAGCCTGATGCAAGAACAGCTTCTGCACGGCGAGCTGTTCCGGTATGGAGCAGTCCGGATTACCGGGGATGCTGACTCCTTCAGACTCATATTGCATACGCGTCATCTCAACATCCGACTTCATAATCGGCTCATCACCAACTATCCACACCACTTCATCAATGACGCTCTTTGGATTGGGAGCCACGTCATGGTGCACAGCCCTGGCCGTATCAGCAGAGGCACTGACTGTATCAGAAGAGCCTGCCGGTTCTGCCGGCGACAAAGCACTGCCGGCACGGAATAGTGTGAAACTTCCGCCACTGTGTGAGGCCATAGCCATACCAAGCGACGATACAAGCAGGCAAAGAGCCGCAAGCAGCTTGCCGTATGATTTTCTTTGATTCATTCTCAATGTTTATTTACTGTCGCAAGTACAGTCCTGTCTATGGTAAAATCGTAATGCTTGCGCAGATCAGCCACCCAGTGTTTTTCCAATTCCTCCTGATAGTCGGCAACGACCTGTTCGCGCACGTCGGTATAATCTTCCGGACCTTTCTTCAGCACTTTTCCGTAAACGGCGTTGATAGGATAGTCCTTGAGTGTTGTGACAGTAGTATCCTTATGGAAAATCTCTTTGTCAACGAGGGCGTTCATACCCTCCTTGAAGATGCCCTTTTCAACACGTATGCGAATGGTTGAATCGTTGTTGAACGTAGTCCGCAGTATTTCTGCCCAGTCGCCGAAAGGCTTTCCCTCAACGCTCTTGCGCACGGCAGCCACATCAGACTGTGTCTTTACATGATATGCCATACCCTTGAAGCGTGGCTTGTCCCATGCATAACGGCTCTTGTTCTTCTTGAAATAATATGCAAGTCCTTTCTCATCGGCAGCAGCCTTGCTCCATATCGTACGGTTACTGATTTCATACAGCAACAGTCCGTCGTGATACTCCTGAATGAGATATTTAAGATTACTGTCCTTGGCGCTCATTGCATCGGCACGGCGATCAAGCTCATCCTCATCACCTATGCCGTCGGCCTTTGCCGCCTTGGATATGTTGTCATTGATAATCTTCTCACGCAGTCCGCGCTGTTTGATGAAACGATGTATGTCGTTCTTCAGTGAGTCGTACGGCAGGAATACGCATTTGTCTTCGAGCTTTATGATATGAAAGCCGAAAGGCGTCTCTACTGGCTTGCTAATCTCACCTTTTTTCATAGCAAACACCGCCTTCTCAAATTCCGGCACTGTCTGCCCCTTGCTTATCCAGCCAATATCTCCGCCGCGCTTTACAGCACCCGGATCCTGAGAATATTTGTCAGACATGGCCCGGAAGTCGGCACCTTTTACAAGCTGGGCATATACCTTCATGGCCACGTCACGTGCAGAATCAATCTGCGCCTTTGACGCCTTCTGCGACACGCGGAAGAGGATATGCGCCGGGCGAACAAGTCCGCCCATGCTGTCTATGCGATGATATGTGTCATTATAAATGCTGTGTGCCATAGCCTCTACGTCAGCATCATTTATAAAGCTCGGACGTATCTGCTGGTCACGATATGTATGAAACTCCTTAATGAAAGATTTCATAGTATCGAGATGAGCGTCAAGGGCTGCCTGCACCTTCAGCTTGTAATTGATGAACAAGTCTACATATTCGTCAACGCTTTTCTTGTCGATGACGCCCTCCGTATTGTTCTTGTTATATGAATACTCAAATTCCGAACGGCTTATCTTATGGCCGTTGATGGTCATTATGGTAGGATCTGACGGGCTTTGAGCAAAAACCATGCTTCCGGAAAGAAGCATGGTTGCCAACAACGCATATATTCTCATTGATATGTTTGCTGAAATTATGTTATTTTTCAAATTCAGGGCGGCTGTAGTTAGGAGCCTCGCTGGTGATAGTAATGTCATGCGGATGGCTTTCGAGCACACCGGCATTGGTAATACGTGTGAAACGGGCATTATGCAATGCGTTGATGTCTTTTGCGCCGCAATAGCCCATTCCCGAGCGAAGACCGCCGACAAGCTGATAGATAACTTCCTGAACGGTGCCCTTGTAAGGAACACGTCCGGCAATGCCCTCCGGTACCAATTTCTTGACATCGGTAGTGTCGCCCTGGAAATAACGGTCCTTGGAACCGTTCTTCTGTCCCATGGCCTCCATGCTGCCCATGCCGCGGTAGCTCTTGAACTTACGTCCGTTATAGATAATCGTGTCGCCTGGTGACTCCTCTGTGCCGGCAACAAGTGAGCCGACCATCACACAGCTGCCGCCGGCAGCGAGTGCCTTTACAATATCACCGGAATAGCGCAGACCGCCATCAGCAATAAGAGGTACATCGGTATCTTTCAAAGCTGAATATACATCATATACCGCGCTGAGCTGCGGAACGCCGACACCGGCAACCACACGCGTGGTGCAGATAGACCCCGGGCCTATGCCCACCTTTACGGCATCGGCACCGTTGTCAACAAGATATTTTGCTGCCTCGCCGGTAGCTATATTGCCGACAACAACGTCAATGTTAGGGAACGCTGCCTTCACATCATGCAGTTTGCCGACAACGCCGGCTGAGTGGCCGTGGGCAGTGTCTATGACAATAGCGTCAACGCCGGCCTCAACAAGAGCCTGGGCACGGTCGAGGGTATCCTTTGTCACGCCTACGCCGGCAGCGACACGAAGACGTCCCTTGTCGTCCTTGCAGGCCATAGGCTTGTCCTTGGCCTTTGTGATATCCTTATATGTGATAAGTCCGATAAGATGATTCTCATTGTCAACAACCGGAAGCTTCTCTATCTTATGCTCCTGCAGAATCTTAGCTGCGGCAACGAGGTCGGTCTGCTGATGTGTCGTCACAAGATTTTCTGTTGTCATCACATCGTCAATCTTTCTGTCAAGACGACTCTCAAAGCGAAGGTCTCTGTTTGTGACGATGCCGACAAGATGGTTTTCCTCGTCAACTACAGGTATGCCTCCGATGTGGAAATCGTGCATCATGTCAAGGGCATCAGCCACTGTGCGTCCGCGGCGTATAGTCACCGGATCGTAAATCATACCGTTCTCGGCTCTCTTTACGATGGCAACCTGGCGTGCCTGCTCTTCAATGGTCATGTTCTTGTGAATAACGCCGATGCCGCCCTCACGGGCAATGGCAATGGCCATAGACGACTCTGTTACCGTGTCCATGGCAGCCGTCACAAACGGAACGTTAAGATTGATGTGCCGTGAGAAACGGGCATTTAATTTTACCTCTTTGGGGAGTACTTCTGAATAAGCTGGAATTAAAAGGACGTCATCGAAAGTAAGACCGTCCATAACAATTTTATCTGCAACAAATGATGACATATTGTGACTTTAGAAATTTATTGCGTGCAAATATAGCAATAAAAAATCACATATATGTTCATTTTCAGTTATTTTTATTCTTGGTTAATTCTATTTAACGGGAACATCACATTCCATATCAGTCTGCGCCATTGCCTTATATGCATCAAAAGACATGTCAGTTGGCCTGTTCTGACAGGAATTTAACCCGCACGAGGCGTATTTCCTCCTCATCATAATTGCCTCCGAGCTCAGCCTCTGCATCAGCAAGACTGTCTGAGTCGCTTTCCATAAAGTAATCGTAAATATCGTCCACATGATCGGCATCCAGCGTGTCGTCTATATAATAGTCGATATTCAGTTTCGTTCCGCTGTATACTATAGCCTCTATCTCGTCAAGCAGCTCGTCAAACTCCAGGCCTTTCGACTCAGCAAGATCATCAAGAGGCACCTGCCGGTCTATGGCCTGAATGATGCTGACCTTCAGCATGCTCTTTTTTGCCACAGTGCGCACTCTCAGCTCCTCAGAGCGCACAATGCCGTTTTCATTGCAATATTTCTTTATCAGCTCACAGAACTTCCGTCCATAGCGGTTAGCCTTTCCGGCGCCTACGCCCTGAATGTTTTGCAGTTCCTGCAATGTCTCCGGATAAACAGTTGCCATCTGTTCGAGTGATATGTCCTGAAAGATGACGTATGACGGCAAATTCTTTTGCCGTGCCATGTCAGAGCGCAGCCCCTTCAGCATGGCGAAGAGCTGTGGGTCCAGTGCCGACGTTCCACCCTCATGTCCGTCAGAGGAGTCACTGTAAGAATCAGAGAAGTCACGGTCAAGCACAATCATGAACTCTCCCGGCGACTTCATGAACCTGCGGCCGCTTGCCGTCAGCTTAAGCAGTCCGTAGCTCTCCACGTCCTTGCGCAGATAACCGGCAAGGATAGCCTGGCGTATAACCGGATTCCACACGTTGTCAGGCTCGTCCTCACCATTGCCGAACTCCTCAAGCTTGTCGTGCTTGTGTGATGTTATGTCGTCGGTAGCGCGACCTTTGACAAAATCAATTATATATTCCTGACGGAAGTTCTCCTTTACTGCCGCAACAGCCTCGAGCACGCACAGAAGAGCCTTGCCGGCCTCTACCTTCTTTTTCGGATTGCGGCAGTTGTCACAGTTGCCGCAATTGGCAACGTTATATTCTTCACCAAAATAGTTGAGCAACAGCTTGCGGCGGCATACCGACGATTCGGCATAGGCAGCCGTTTCCTGCAGCAGCTGGCGTCCGATGTTCTGCTCGGCCACCGGCTTGCCCTCCATGAACTTCTCAAGCTTCTTCAGGTCCTTGCGCGCATAGAAAGCTATGCAGACGCCCTCTCCGCCGTCACGACCGGCACGTCCTGTCTCCTGATAGTATCCTTCAAGGCTCTTCGGAATGTCATAGTGAATTACGAACCTTACATCCGGCTTGTCTATGCCCATTCCAAATGCTATTGTAGCCACTATAACATCTATGCGCTCCATAAGGAAATCATCCTGCGTCTGCGAGCGTGTGGCCGAATCAAGGCCGGCATGATAAGGGGCGGCCTTGATGTCGTTAGCCTTCAGAATGGCGGCAAGCTCCTCCACTTTCTTTCTCGAAAGACAGTAAATAATTCCGCTCTTTCCCGGGTTCTGGCGTATGAACTTGATTATTTGCTTGTCGGTATCATCGTCGCCGTGCTTTGCCCTTACTTCGTAATAAAGATTAGGACGGTTGAAAGAACTCTTGAACTCCTTTGCGTCCATGATGCCAAGGCTTTTCTTTATATCCGTGCGCACCTTGTCAGTGGCCGTTGCCGTGAGCGCGATTACGGGCACGCGCTTTCCCTGTCCGATCTCGTTGATGACAGGGCGTATGCGCCGGTATTCGGGCCGGAAGTCATGTCCCCACTCTGAGATGCAATGTGCCTCGTCGATGGCATAGAATGATATATTGACATTTTTCAGGAAATCTGCATTTTCCTCTTTCGTCAGCGACTCCGGCGCTACATACAACAGCTTTGTTTTTCCTGAAGTGATATCACTCTTCACCTGTTCTATGGCAGCCTTGTTAAGAGACGAATTCAAATAATGTGCCACACCGTCTGATTCGCTCATGCCGTTGATGACGTCAACCTGGTTCTTCATAAGTGCTATCAGCGGCGAGATTACTATCGCCGTACCGTCCATAATCAGCGACGGCAATTGATAGCACAGGCTCTTGCCGCCACCCGTAGGCATAAGCACGAACGTATCGTTGCCGGCCATAAGGTTACGGATAATAGCCTCCTGATCGCCTTTGAAAGAGTCAAAGCCGAAATAATGTTTCAGCGCTTTTGTCAGATTAACTTCCTTCGTCATGTAAAGCAGTAAATTTAGTTCTTTTCTTGTCTAAATGGTTTGTTCAGGAAAAATGAGAACGTGAAGCATCTCCACATAACGGAGAACGCTTCACATGGAAAATAAAGGTAATTGCTTTTTCTCTGGCGCAACATCAAAGAATGCTGCACAATGCCGCCGGCATAGCAGGCGGCGCTGACACATGCGCAATGCCCCCCGGCACGTCATGCGCTCATTCTGTCAAGCTTAGCCTTGTCGAGCTGTGACTTGGTATAGCTGAGTGTCACCCTGAGCGACTTCTTGTCTGTCGACGGTATCTCATACATAGAATCCATCATGACAGCCTCAACGATAGAGCGCAGACCGCGCGCCCCAAGCTTGTATTCAACAGCCTTGTCAACAATATAGTCAAGGGCATCGTCATCGAACGTAAGCTCTATGCCGTCCATCTTGAACAACTTGACATATTGCTTCACTATTGAGTTCTTAGGCTCCACAAGAATTCGTCTCAGCGCGGCTCTGTCAAGCGGATGCAGGTATGTGAGCACCGGCAGACGGCCGATAAGCTCCGGAATCAGTCCGAACGACTTCAAATCCTGCGGAGAGATATATTTCATTATGTCATTCTTGTCTACCTGACGGTTGTTCTGAACAGAGTCAAAGCCAATGACATGTGTGTTCAGCCTCTGGGCTATTCTGTCTTCAATGCCGTCGAAGGCACCGCCGCATATAAACAATATGTTCTTTGTGTTCACATGAATATATTGCTGCTCCGGATGCTTCCGCCCGCCCTGTGGCGGCACGTTGACCATGGTGCCTTCAAGCAGCTTGAGCAGACTCTGCTGCACACCCTCGCCGCTGACATCGCGTGTTATAGACGGATTGTCGCCCTTGCGCGCTATCTTGTCTATCTCGTCAACGAACACTATGCCGCGCTCAGCAGCCTCAAGATTATAATCGGCAACCTGTAGCAGGCGGCTGAGGATGCTTTCCACATCCTCGCCAACATAACCGGCCTGTGTGAACACCGTGGCATCCACGATGGTAAACGGCACATCAAGCATCTTGGCTATGGTGCGTGCCAGAAGGGTCTTGCCCGTTCCGGTGCTGCCCACCATTATGATATTGCTCTTTTCTATCTCAACGCCGTCGTCGGCATCAGGCTGCTGCAGACGCTTGTAATGATTGTAAACGGCTACGGCAAGCGTGCGCTTGGCCTCATCCTGACCAATCACATACTCATCGAGATGCTTTTTTATGTCTACCGGCTTGGGTATTTCCTTAAGCTCAAACTTATGCGTGCCCTTGTCGCCGCCTTCCGGCAGCACAGCCTCATCAGGTGCAAGGCCGGAGCGTCGCACTATCTCCCAGGCCTGGGCAGCACAGTCGTTGCAGATAAACCCGTTGCCACCGCCTATGAGCAGGGCAACGGCACTGCGCGGACGGCCGCAAAAGCTGCAAGCATCTTCTTTCTTCTTGTTTGGCATTTTTCTTTTTACCTTCTGTGTGTATTTTTACTTAGCATCCTGCGAGGCCTGCTGTTTTTTCTCCAGCACTCTGTCTATCATGCCATAGTCTTTTGCCTCCTGAGCCGTCATCCAATAGTTACGGTCACTGTCGGCATATACCTTGTCATACGGCTGATGCGAGTGGTCTGAAATTATCGTATAGAGCTCTTTCTTGAACTTAAGAATCTCCTTTGCCTCTATTTCTATATCCGAGGCCTGTCCCTGCACACCGCCAAGCGGCTGGTGAATCATCACACGGCTGTGCGGCAGAGCCGAACGCTTTCCTTCCTGGCCTGATACGAGCAGCACGGCAGCCATAGATGCCGCCATGCCCGTGCACAGCGTAGCCACATCACTCTGTATGAACTGCATGGTGTCATAAATGCCGAGACCTGCCGTCACACTGCCGCCGGGACTGTTTATGTAAATAGATATGTCCTTACCGGGGTCTACGGAATCAAGATAAAGCAGCTGTGCCTGAAGCGTGTTGGCCGCGTAATCGTCAATCTCTGTGCCGAGGAAGATTATACGGTCCATCATCAGACGCGAGAATACATCCATCTGCGTGACGTTAAGCTGACGCTCCTCAAGGATGTACGGATTGAGATACTGCTGCTGTGCCTTGACCACATCATCGAGCACCTGACCGTTCATACCGAGACGTCCGGTAGCGAATTTTCTGAAATCGTTCATATATTTTCCTTTCGTTATATTACAAAAAAAGAGAGGTTGTCGACCTTCTTTAGCTCGTTGTGAAAACAAAGTTACTAAAAAAAATCGACAACCTCTTATTAATAAAGAAGTTTTTTTATCTAAAATAAATGTCTGAAATAAATTACTCCTGCATCATCTTGTTAAAGTCATCAACAGAAATTTCCTTCTCGTTGAGCTTCACAACCTTTTTAAGAGCTTCTGTCAGCTTGCGGTCAACAGCACGGTCGAGGATGGCCTGCTGACTGTTCTCCTGCTTGAGCATACGGTCAGCGAACTGGTCGACATACTCCTCAGGCACGTTGTTCATACCATACTGCATGAACTGTGCGCGTGCAGCCTCTTTGGCTGTTTCCTTAATGTCGTTGTCGTCAATCTTTATATCCTGTGCCTTTACAAGCTGCTCCTTGATAAGATGCCATGTAAGCTCTTTTATGCTGTCGTCATAGTGCTCGTCAACATATTTCTCATCTTTGTCCTTGTTGCTGAGAAGCATGATCTTCTTAAGCAAGGCGTCAGGGAAGGTAAGCTTGCCTACCTTCTTCTCGCAGTGCGCACGCACGTCGAGCAGGAACTTATAATCCTCGTCGCCCTTCAGCTGCTCCTTGAGGCCCTCGGCAATCTTCTCACGGAATGCCTTCTCGTCCTTAACCTCGTCCTTGCCGTACACCTGGTCGAAAAGCTCCTGGTCTACTGCATGCGGAACGAAACGGTTAATCGCTGTGATCTGATAGCTGAAGTCGCCGGTGTGATCCTTCACGTCGTCTATGTTTATCTTCAGCAGGGCTGCCATCTCTGCGTCATTGTCTTCATAAGCCTTTCTCGGATTGAAAGTGATCACATCGCCGGCCTTAGCACCGTCAAACAGCTTCTTCTGATCGTCAACCTTAATATATTCCGGCAGCAGATGTGCCTTCTCTATTGTCAGTCCGCCCTCAAGCACGCTGCCGTCAGCGCCGAGCTCACGCAGGTCGCCCTCAAGCATGTCGTTAGGCTGGTAAGACGATGCCTGCTCGTTCTTGCCCATCTGACGGCAGAACATATCTACCTGACGGCCTACAAGCTCATCGTCAACGGTGATGTTGTAATAATCAACCTTATCCCTGCCGGTCAGAGAAACCTTGAACTCAGGAGCAACAGCTACATCGAACACGAATGTATAAGGAGCATCCTTGGCAACGTCTATCTTCTCCTGACTGTCTGAAGTAAGAGGCTGGCCAAGCATCTGTATCTTGTTGTCGGTAATGTATTTCGACATAGCCTCGCTGACCTTTTCGTTGATTGTGTCAACTTTTACAGACGGCTCAAATTCACGCTTAATCATTGACATTGGAGCCTTGCCCGGACGGAAGCCCGGCACATTAGCGCGGTTACGGTACTTTTTAAGTGCCTTCTCGACATCATCCTTGTAATCAGCTTCTTCGACAACAATGGTCAGTTTGCCATTGATCTTGTCGGGATTCTCAAATGAAATTTTCATCTCTGACCTTAATTTTTATTTTTGTTTTTTATTTATTATTTCTTTGACTTGCAATCTGCAATCTGTAATAACAATAAACACAATATATACATTTGATATATGCGTTAGATATATATGTTTATCTGTATGTTCAACAAATGTATCTGATTGCAAAAATCGAATTGCAAAATTAAGCATATTTATCTGATATACCTAATTTAAAGAAAGAAAATTTGTTTTTTTAACTTGCAAACAGTCATTGCCGTAACACTCTTTCGCTGTGTCATTTCAGCGACGCGGCAAACTTTTCATCCTCCTCGTTGGCCTTGAACTTACGGTAGACGAAATTGTCGCTGAGATAGTTCTTACGCACGGTAGCATTCTGTGCCAGCTCCTCGGGCAGCCCCTGAAAGAGTATGCGCCCTTCAAACAGAAGATATGCCCTGTCGGTGATAGACAGTGTCTCCTGCACGTTATGGTCGGTAATCAGAATTCCTATATTACGGTATTTCAGTCGCCACACGACATGCTGAATATCTTCTACGGCAATAGGG
Organism: uncultured Prevotella sp.; assembly: GCA_900314195.1. Lineage (GTDB taxonomy): Bacteria > Bacteroidota > Bacteroidia > Bacteroidales > Bacteroidaceae > Prevotella. Next base: position 11,279 of record OMUH01000022.1, on the reverse strand, counting down.
TCTACGCCGGCAAAAGGCTCGTCAAGCATTATAAACTTCGGGTCGATGGCCAGACAACGCGCTATCTCCGTACGGCGGCGCTCGCCGCCCGATAGGTTGTCGCCCTTGTTCTTGCGCACCTTCTGCAGGCGGAACTCATTAATGAGGCTTTCAAGCTTTTCGAGCTGATACTGCCGCGGCTTGCCCGTCATCTCCAGCACCGACATGATGTTGTCCTCAACGCTCATCTTCCTGAACACGCTCGCCTCCTGCGGCAGATAGCCTATTCCGGCACGCGCGCGCTTGTATACCGGATAGCCGGTTATCTCCTTGTCATCGATATACACATGTCCCTCGTTCGGCACCACAAGACCGGTGGTCATGTAGAACGACGTGGTCTTGCCGGCACCGTTAGGGCCGAGAAGACCTACTATTTCTCCCTGCCTCACGTTGATGGAGACATGATTGGCCACGGTGCGGCTGCCGTAGCGCTTCACGAGGCCCTCCGTGCGCAGCACGGAGCCACCTTCCACTCTCTGCGTTCCTCCGTTTGCCGCTGCTGACTGGTTGTTTTCTTCCATAGGTTTGTTTCCTTTGCGTGCAAAATTAATAAAAAAAGAGTGCACACCGTGTTTATAAACACAAAAACTATTAATAATATAACGGTTTTTTTCGTAATTTTGCAGCTGACGGGCTGCCTGCGGCATACATCCGCCACAAACAACTATTGCAAATACATATAAAAATCACATAAAGACCATGATTATTTACAAATGGCTGAAAGCGTTAGGCGAATATCTAATCCTCATGGGGCGCGCGTTCTCGCGTCCCGAGCGCATGCGCATGTTTCTGAAGCGATATGTAAAAGAGATGTCGCAGCTCGGTGTTGACTCCATAGGCATAGTCTTGCTCATTTCGTTTTTCATCGGAGCCGTTATTTGCATACAGATGAAGATAAACATCCAGAGCCCGTGGATGCCGCGGTGGGTATCGGGCTACACCACGCGCGAGATTATGCTCCTTGAGTTCTCATCTTCTATCATGTGTCTTATCCTTGCCGGAAAGGTAGGCTCTAACATAGCGTCAGAACTCGGCACCATGCGTGTCACGCAGCAGATAGACGCACTCGACGTGATGGGCATCAACTCGGCCTGCTATCTCATACTGCCGAAGATTCTCGGCCTGGTGACAATCATGCCGTTCCTCGTCATCTTCTCTTCTGCCATGGGCATCCTGGGTGCCTACGGCACGGCATACATAGGACATATCATTGCGCCCGACGACCTTACACTCGGCCTGCAGCATTCCTTCAACGAGTGGTTTGTGTGGATGAGCATCATCAAGAGTCTCTTCTTTGCGTTCATAATAGCAAGCGTGTCGTCATATTTTGGATATAACGTAGAGGGTGGCTCCGTAGAAGTGGGAAAAGCCAGCACGGCTGCTGTTGTCAACTCCAGCGTGCTCATTCTTTTCTCCGACATCTTCCTGACGCAGATTCTATCTTAGCCGCGAAAAACACACAGAACACCTCCGGGGCATCACTTTTCAAACTCTTCATTCTCAATCAAACAACATTAATGATAGAAGTACAACATCTCACAAAGTCATTTTCCGACAAGACCGTATTACACGACATCAGCGTGACCTTCGAAACCGGAAAGACCAATCTCATAATAGGCCAGAGCGGTTCCGGCAAGACGGTACTGATGAAAAACCTCGTAGGACTGCTTACGCCCACCGACGGAAAAATTCTCTACGACGGCCGCGACTTCTCAGGCATGAACAAACATGAGATTGCTGCCCTGCACCGCGAGATGGGCATGGTGTTCCAGGGCTCGGCGCTCTTCGACTCCATGACGGTGCTTGAGAACGTTATGTTCCCGCTCAACATGTTTTCAAACAAAACATACCGTGAGCGCGAGCGGCGTGCGCAGGAATGCCTCGAGCGCGTAAACCTGAAGGATGCCGGCGCGAAATACCCGAGCGAGATCTCCGGCGGCATGCAGAAGCGGGTAGCTATAGCACGGGCTATAGTACTGAACCCGAAATATCTCTTCTGCGACGAGCCTAACTCCGGCCTCGACCCGAAGACGTCTCTTGTCATCGACGGCCTGCTCTCCGGCATTACGAAAGACTTCAACATAACCACCATCATCAACACCCACGACATGAACTCCGTCATGGGCATAGGTGAGAACATCTGCTTCATCTACAAGGGATACAAGGAATGGCAGGGCACCAAGGATGAGGTTATGGATTCTACCAACAAACGGCTTAACGACCTCGTGTTCGCCTCTGACCTGTTCCGCAAAGTTAAGAAAACCGAGATGGAGGAAGAGCGAAAAAAGAAAAACGCAAACACGCAACAGTAAAAAAGCTTTCTGCAAGAGGATTACAGCATACGGCTGCTCCTGAGGCGGTACGTGAATATAACAATAATAAAAGCGCGCGGTCTGAATGATTTCAGACCGCGCGCTTTTATTATTGTCTCTTCACTTCACGGCAGTGGTCACGCGCCGGTCGCTCATTATCTCTGCCGCCGTGCGACGCATGTCGAGCTTTACGGCTGCCGACGTAAAGTCGGGCGTGTTATATGAATACATAAGATTAGCATAGTATTCCTGCGGATGCCGCTGCGGAAGCATGAAAGGCTTTGTCACGCGACCGTGACTGTCAACTGACGCTATGTAAAGGCGGGTATAAAGTCCGTCGTCTCTACGGCTTGTGAACACGAACCAGTGGCTGTCGGCTGACCAGTTATGCCAGCTGTCGGTACTGCTGCTGTTGGCCGTTGTCATCGGTGCCGCCTTCCCCGTGCGCAGGTCGAGAAGCCAGTTGTCAGCCTCGCTGTGCCATATCGGGAAACAACCGTAGCTGCTCATGGTGAACATCAGCCACCGTCCGTCGTATGACGGCCGCGGATGCGTGGCGCTCTTTCCCATGACGCGCGCATTGAAAACGGTATCTACTCTGTTGCCGAACGTCCCCGTTCCGGCATTGAACGCTATGCGGCAGATGTTGTATTTAATGTCTTTGTATCCTGCCGGTATCTGCCGCGCTTCTGCCGAACAGAAATAAAGCCATTTGCCGTCGGGCGAGAACACCGGATATGTCTCATAGTGGTCTTTCGTCATCAGCAGCGTGTCAAGGTGCAGCGTGTGCGTGGCCGGCTCATACACGAACACGTCTGAGCTCTGGTCGAACACCTCGATGCGCTCCTTTGCCGTGGCATGAAAGCTCTGGTGAGTGTCGTTTGTTGAATATGCGCAATAGCGGCCCGAAGGATGCCAATATGGATATACCATTGAGCCGTGCAGGGAATCATTCTTTGCCTTCAGCAGCTCGTCCTTTCCGTCATAATGAATGAAAGTAGCACCGTGGTCGCCACGAACATGAAACGTAAACTGCTGCGGATTGGTGCGGTTTGCCGTATGGCAGTTGACACAGGCGCCGGGCACGGCATTGTTGTCAAACACTGCCCTTTCGTCAAAGTCGGCAAGACTGCGCTCATAGATGCCCATATGGCCGTAGACCTCATATCCCGGCGCAATGAGACGGTATGTCAGTCCCTTGTCTGACAGCCCATGGCTGCTTACATATATATTGAAGCTGTTATATGCGTACCATGTGCCGTTCCTGCGGGCCACGACGCTGACCGTCAGCTTTCCGCCGCGGTTGCGCTCCGTGAGCTCATGCCATTCGTCAATGTCAAAGTCGGCATCGCTGCCGCTGGCGTGCATGCTGCCGCCTTTGCTTCCCGCCACCGTCACGTCAACGGCGTCACTGCCGTCGGACATGCCGAAGTCGAGCGGCGCAATGCCGGCAGGTATGGTGACGCCGGTGTAATCAGGATAGATAGCCGGCAGACGGTTTGCCTTCTTCACGTCATGCGGCCTTGACGAACAGCCGGCAAACAATGCGCAAAAAGCAACGGTAACGGCGAGCACGGCTGCCTCACATACCAAACAGATGAAAGCACGCGCCGTAAGGCTGTTACGTTTATTGAATATATGTTTTATTTCCATATAATGGTTCTAAATGGTTCTAAATGATTCTGTATAAATATTCAATATATAAAATATTCAATATATAAATATTCAATATATAAAATAATGTGGGCAATTCCGCGAAATCTGCGCAGTCAGCGTGGCCACATATAGACTAATTTTAAGAATCTGCTTGTCTAAATATATGTCAGTATATGCCGGCCTGTGCCTTGCCTGCCTTCTTTGCCGTTCCGCTCTGCAACAGCATGTAATGCCATACGTTATAGCTCAACGGCGGTACCGACAGCGACGGGTCATTATGGTTTCGCGAATAGGTTGAAAGGAACTGCGCCGTGCTCCAGGCGTTCTGCTGGTCAACGCTGAACGGCATTCCGCGCAGCGTTCCGTGTTTCTGGAGCCAATTGCCGGTAAGCATCTGCTGAACGGCGTAAGGAATATGGTCATAGCTGACGTAGCGACCAAGCGGATAATATTCCATGAACCGCGGCAGGTCACGCTGCAGAAGCTCGTAGGCTATCAGATATTCGTATGCCATACGGTTGTCATACTTCTTGCCGTCTACAAAGAGCATGCCGAGCATCTGGTCCATCTCGCGGTCGCTGAAGAGAAAGTCGGTGTGCTTAATGCGCAGCTTGCGTTTCTGCGCATACTCGCTGTCGGTGGCCACTGCCTTGTCGCCGCCGGCTATGAGGTCGAGCTGCTGCTGTGCCCAAGCACCGTAGAAAAGACTCCGTGCAAGCACGTCGAGATATTTGCGCGCCACGCCGTAGTTGCCGTTTATCATCTCGCACTGCACGATGCGTTTCATCAGCCGGCCGCTCTTGCGGAAGTTCGGAATGGCCTCCTGCGCCTCAAAGGCATATCGCTCGGCATCATTAATCATGCCAAGCTCATAGAACAGCTCCGAGGTGGGCAGCGGCGACAGCGGGTCGCGGTTGAAGGTCGGGAACAATCCTTCACCACCGTTTTGATAGTATTCAAACATATGGTCGAGCAGCTCGCCGCGCATTCCCAATGACAGGTTGACGCATGCCACCTCAAGCGGCGTCGACGGTTGCTGCTTTTGTGCCTTCTCAAGCACACGGTCCCACTGATGCGTGCGCACAAGATAGTCATATTCTATCATGTCATAGTCAACAGTCTTGAAGCCTGCCTTCACGCCGGCCACGGCAACCACGGCCATCACTATAATCTCAGAAGACACCACGGCCGTTCTGTGTCTTGTCTGCGGCAGACGTGACGTCAAGACAGGGATAACGGCAAAAAACAACATCACCACCCACTGCATAACCGGCACAAATGCCGGATAGCGGTAGTAGTCAAGTCCGCCGAAAAGGCGATACAGCGGATACGGCAGGAACAACGCCGACAGCTCTGCAGCTGCAATCATCCAGACCACGGCCGCTGCAGGCAGCCATGCCCGTTTCCGACGACAGGCCACGTCAGTAACAAACGCAAACAGCACTACACACCACACACTTGCGCCGAAGAGCCAGTAGAAAGCCGGCAGCACCGCCAACAAAAATATCAATCGTTCCGATATTCTGTCTGCATTCAATGCGGCATACCACCACATAAAGACGAGCGCGGCAAGCAGCGATACGGCAAACGACAGCATGACATGCTCATCACCCATATATGCCCAAAGGACAATGGCAGGAAGGAAGGAAAGCACATACCACTGCCCGTCTGCTTCCGGCCGCAGCTGCTTTGTCACATGCCACGTAAGGCGCTGCAACAAAAGGAAAAGCACGCCGAGAATACATGCGCCGGCCACATTCACATAATTAAACTGCGTCAGAAACTCAGCTATATAGTCAGACAGTCCGCCAGGTACAGACAGCCGCTGCCACAGATAGTCGCTGTCAAAAAGAAACAGCTGATACTGTTCCTGAAAGCTGAGCGCACAGGCATACGGCACAGCCCAGAAGACTGTGACCGATGCCGCAAACAGCAGCGACAGTGCCCACTGCCAATATTTTCTTATCATCGTTTTCATCTTTTGTCAGTATAAATATTGTTTATCCGCCTGCCACACAAGCGTAGACGTTATTCAGAGGCCTCAGGAGCCGGCACCGCGAATACTTACTTTCGTGCGCGCGCCTCCCATGATGTCACGCCCAAGCCGCCGCATGTCTGCCTTAACAGGCTTCACTGTGAAATCGGGCACGTTGTATGCCTTGAACTGCGCATGATAGTATTGCCACGGCCGCCGCTGCGGGAGCAGAAACGGCTTTGTCGCCTTCCCGTTCTCTGCAAGACAAACGCAAGAAGGCCAAGCACAGCCGCACCCAGTGCCGGAACGTAATAGAACTGCACAAGAAACTCACCCATCCAGTCGGCAAGTCCGCCGGGCAGCGACAGCCGCTCGACAAAATAGCTCCACGAGAAAAGGAAAAGCTGATTTTGCTCGTGATAGTTGAGCCATTCCGGATGCACGCACAGCCAAAACAGCATGACACAAAGAAACACTGCCACGCTGACAGCCGCGGAAATATATTTTCTCAGATTTTTTTTCAAGACGTTTTTCTTATTTTTTATGTGTATCCGCATTTATCCAAATAGCTTTGCCGCCAGCAGAGGCCGTGCCTTGTTACCGTCAGCAAGCATTGCAGGAAATTTTTCACGCTGACAACGCAGAATTCGCAAAATTGTACACATTATTTTTGTCTAAGTCTATTTTTGTCTAAGTCAATTTTGTCTAAGTCTATTTTGTTTAAGTCTATTTTGTCTAAGTTATTTTTGTCTAAGTCAATAGCCCGCCTTCAGAAAGTTATAGAACACTCCTCTCTTCATGTTGTCACGCATACGGTGGGTATAGTCGAGCTGTTCCTTCTGCACGGCCTTTAGCTTAGTCATCAACGTGTCCGGAATAGCACCGCCATGCGCGGAGCGCCGCAGCTCGTTGAAGCGCGCGCCGAATGCCATGATATGATTTTTCCATACCTGCAGGGAGTCGTTCTGCGGGGTGCCGGAGGTGGTGCTGTTGCTGCTTATCGTGACATACACGTCGCCGGGCTCTGACACGACGAGAAGCTCCTGCACGTTGTCGCGGAAGTGATAATCAAGACGAATGACCTTCATCTCTGCCGTGTCGGCCGTGAACTCGAATTTTCCGCCGGTTATGACAGTAGAGTCTACATGCGCGGCATCCTGAGCACCGGTGAGCGGCACAAGAAAAATCTTTTTTCCTTCCTTGCTTTTGTCGGTAACTATGCCGTGAATGCGGCACTCATTCTTCGTGTTTTTCTTTGCGCAGCCGGCATACGTCACGAGGCCGGACACAAGAAGCGCACATATCAAAAGTTTCTTAATAGGCAGCGATTGGGTTTTTCTGTTTATTCGCATAAGAATTTGTTTTTAGTCAGGTTGTTATGTATTCCACGCATAGTGAGCAATACGGCACCATGCATACTAAATCATAAGCTATGGCTATGTCATGCCCGTCTTGCACGAAAGCATTCACAAAAGTAACGCTTTTATGCGTAAAAGGAGAAAAAAAAGTCAGTTTTCTTAGTATTTACGTTCTCTGCCGTAACCGTTAAGCAATTCATTTGGCTATTTGAAACAAAATGACATTTTTTGCGACCTGTCTAATTTTGAAAGACTTTTAGCTGCACTCTACAACGCAATGTCACTCTTCGAGGAACGTGGTTTTTGCTGTCTGTTGGCCGGCGCGGTCGCGCTGACGCTGACAAACAAGAATTCCGCCTGACGGCAAAAGAACATGCCTTCAGACGGAACAGCGGTGGCTTGCTTACGCATTAAACAAATACTATTCACAAAACGTGATTTGCAAAGGAAAAGCTACGTTTTCTTACGGCACCACCACCTTCATGCCGTTGTGAATATACAGTCCGGCTGCCGACGGCCTGCCACTAAGCTCCGTACCGTCAAGCCGGTACCATTTCCCGTCGCAGTCACGGCGGCCGTTTTCTTCTATGTCGTCAATACCTGTCGTACGGCCGTTTATCATCAGCTGTATGCCGCGTGCCTGCGCGGCACCCGTCCCTACGGGCAGGCTGAGATATGAGCCGTTGGCTTTAAGCGTGGCCTCCTCGGTCCATTTGTGTTCCTTAACCGGCACGAAGAGTCCCGACTGATAGTTGTCATTGTCGGTGGTGAGCACGAAGTTCTCATATCCGCCCTTGCCCGCAGTAGTAGCGTTGCCGTAACTGTCGACAAAGCGGTCTATGCGCATGGCGGCCGGCGCGGCCTTCAGCCATGAGCCGCCGGCAGCCCATGCCGGCACGTCATCACGCGTGGCACGCATGGTGAACGTAACTCTCACCTTTGCGTCGGCCTTGTTTGACTGTACGTAAACGACAAGCGGCGTGTTGGCCGGCACATAGTCAAGGTCTTTCTGCTTCAGCTCTACAAGGTTGAGCAGCATGTAACCGTCAGCGTTCGTCTCTGGCTGACTGCCTTCAACGCGGTAGACATGAGCAGGACGGCTGGCACCGGAAACACGCGTGGTGACACTCGACGGATAGTTGCGCGTTACAACGGCGAAGCGGTGGGCCGGCAGCTCTACCGTCTGCTGCGACACCTTTGTCCAGCCGCTGTAGCGGCCGAGGTCATTATCCGGAACCATCAGCACTGGCCGTTCGGCAGCACCGACGAACGCCGCCTCGAGAGAGCTCTCGAGGGTCTCGCTGTAGTTCGGTATATATAATGTGTCTATGGCCGTTCCGCTAAAGGCCTCCGCACCAATGGTCTTGCAGGCCGCCGGAACGGTGAACCCGTGCATGGCCGTGTTGCCGGCAAAAGCACGGCTGCCGATAGAACCGACGTTATCCGGCAGGGCAATGCTCGTGATAGCCTTCATGCCGCTGAAAGCGGCATCGCCGACAGAGGTGAGCGAGGTGTGATAAAGCTCTACGGCCTGCAACTTCTCCGAGCAGGCAAAGGCACTGTCATTGACAAACCGCAGCGACTCTGGCAGACGCAGATAACGGAACGCAGGCTCGTTCATCTTCGCAAAGGCCGCCGTACCGACAGAATCTATCTGCAGGTTGCCGTCGAAGGTGACATGGTCTATGTTGGAGTTATAGAGCGCACGGTGACCTAACTCACTATTGATGCCGTCAACGGCCGTAAGGTGTATTTCGTGATGCACGGAAGCAGAATCTGTCCTACCGCCGCTGTAGTTGAAATCCTTCAGCGCGTCATAGCCAATTCCGGTGACGATGCTGCGCAGATGCCAACGCCTGATGTTTTCATTCTTCAAAGGATAGTAAAGGAGACTGTTGTTCTTACTGTAGAGAATGCCGTCATACACGTTTTTCGTAATGTTGTCCAAATATGACGTGTTGCCCTGGCTGTTGACGAGATTCAAGCTGTCAGCGTCATCAAAGGCCTGCGGATTATATGCAACATCTGTACAGCTGTCGCCGAAGGTCAGCGATTTCAGCTCCGGAAAGAAATAAAACGCGGAGTCAGGCAAATGGTAGTCCTGTTGATAGAACGTAACGGCATCGCCTTTGTATGGTGATATTTCTGCATACAATCTTTTGATTTCTTCATCCATTGCCGGTTTCATCCCATTGAGCCACACGGAATCGCGTTTGGATTCAGGAATTCCTAAAGCCCATCCCTTGTATTTACTTATAATATCTTCTTTCTGTTCTTCAAATTGGTAAAGCAAGCCGAAATTGTTAGAGCTGGTGGCACGCAGCATCTGCATCAGCACGTCATAGTTGTTGCAGTAAAGGTTCTTCACTGTGACATAATAGAAAGACGGAGCGCCAACACCCGGCATAAGATATATGCTGTCGTTCGAGAACTTCTCGTTTTGCGGGTTCTCAACGAGCGTTTTCGGATCGCCTAAGATGCTTTTTGCCGAACGTATGTCGACATACGACACTGTACGTACGTTCTGACCTTCAACCATGAACGGGTTGCCAATCCACGGCACTTTGGGCAAGATTAGGGTATCGATCTTCGCGCCGACGCCGCCGTAAAGCAAATATTCACAGCCGTCTTCAAGCTCCGGCATGGAAAGATAGCGAAGGTTCGTACAGCCGGTAAAGCAATATTCCGTCATTCCTCCGCTGGACTGGTTTTTAAATCTTGTATGTTTAACCTTGGGCAGCTCTATGTGCTCAAGGCTCGAACAGCCCATGAAAGCTTGACAGCCAAGGACCTCAAGGCTTGGGAAATTTACTTCTTTCAGGTTTGTACAGCCGGAAAAAGTCTGGTCACTCGACAGCCAACAATTCTTATCGTCGAATCTATTTAAGCAATATCCTTTCCACTTCGGCAGGTCCAGCTTCGTCAGCGAACTGCACCTACAAAACGTACGGGCGGCAAGCAGCTCACATTTTGGCATGTAGACGTCACTCAGGGAGGAACATTCTTCAAAGCACATATAGCCGGCGGCGACAACACCCGGTGCCCGCAGAGATTTCAAACTTTTATTTGAAATTGCAAGGGCGTTGATATACTTCACGCTGTCGCCGAGAATAAGCACGTTCATCTTGATTCCACGAAGAGCGGCATTCGCTAGCCCGATAATGGTATACTCGTCAGGTATCTGTTTCTGAACTTCACGCGGGTACTGAGCATTAAAGTTGACAACCGTGATGTAATCCTTGCCATAGACCTTTCCCTTTAAGCTGTAGGTGTTTGGTATGCAAAGGGTGTCATACTCAGTTTTCTTCACGGAAACATTGAAAATCTCATCGAGATGCTCGCCCGGCGCCACGAAGTAAATCCATGCGTGATTGTCGCCCGACTTCACGAAGAACGACAATCCAGTGTTCTTGTCAATAATCTCGAAATTATTACCGTCGTCTGCCGGCTCGCCGAAGTTATCGAACTTCGCAAACAAACCGAGCGGCAACAACAGAGACAGAAAGGCCATAATCAGTCTTATTGTTTTCATAGTTCTTCCCTTTCCTTTTATAAAAATGTAATAAGAGCCCCGTGATAAAATACATAACCACGGACTCACATGTTTAATGCTGATGCTAATTTAGAAAGAAAAGTTAATTTATAGGGGATAGAGACTGTTAAACATTACTAATTCTGCTAAATTTTAACGTGTTTGCGTTAACAATTCTAAACAAAGAACTTAATTGTATATGTGCATAATGACAAGCAAGAATATAATCAGCGCGTAGGGGCCGTGCCCAGTGCCGGCCCATAAATAATGTTCGACCGATTTTAATAAGCAAGAATATAATCAGCGCGTAGGGGCCGTGCCCAGTGCCGGCCCACAAATAATGTTCGACCGATTTTAATAAGCAAGAATATAATCAGCGCGTAGGGGCCGTGCCCAGTGCCGGCCCA
>OMUH01000166.1 GCA_900314195.1 uncultured Prevotella sp. | reverse complement strand
AGGTCCGGCGCTTACCTTTTTCGTTTTTAACTTGGCCGTTTGATGTAAAATAAGTAATTTTGCACATTAAACTAATAAACAATATCTGAATGTCATCAATAGAGATACGACGGGTTGAGAGCAAGAAGGACCTGACACGGTTCATCGACTTTCACTATGATCTGTACAAGGGAAGCCCATACGACGCTCCCAATCTGTTCAGTGATGATTTCAATACCTTAAGCAAGAATAGCAACGCGGCGTTTGAGTTCTGCGAGGCGGAATATTATCTTGCCTATAAGGACAACCGTATCGTCGGTCGTGTGGCTGCCATCATAAACCATAAGGCCAACAAGCAGTGGAATCGCCGCTCCGTCCGTTTCGGATGGCTCGATTTCATTGACGACTATGACGTGTCGGAGGCTCTCCTGAAGGCTGTCGCCGACTATGGCCGCGGCAAGGGCATGAACGAGATTGTCGGTCCGCTCGGGTTTACGGATATGGACCCCGAGGGTATGCTTATCTTCGGCTTTGATCAGCTCGGCACCATGGCAACCAGCTATAACTATGAATATTATCCGAAGCACATGGAGCACATGGGCGGATGGCTGAAAGACAACGACTATGTGGAATACAAGCTCATGGTGCCCGAGAAAATACCTGAGAAATACACCCGTGTGGCCACTGTCGTCACAAGCCGTTATAACCTCAGGGTGCACAAGCTGAAGAGAAACGAGATATTCGGTCCCGACGGCTACGGCGAGAAGGTGTTCAAGGTCATCAATGCCACCTTTGCCAATCTGTACGGCTATTCGCAGCTCACAGACCGGCAGATTGCACAGTATGTCAAGATGTATCTGCCCATGGCCGATCTGAACCTCGTCACGCTGATAGAAGACTGGAACAAGCCCGACCATCCTGTTGTCGGCGTAGGCATCACGATACCGTCGCTGACGCGTGCCCTGCAGAAATGCCGCCGCGGACGGCTGCTGCCCTTCGGGTGGTGGCATGTGTTCAGGGCTCTGAAGTTTCATCACACCAAGGTGGTAGACCTGCTGCTCGTAGGCGTGCTGCCGGAATACAGGGCGAAGGGTGCCAACTCATTGCTTTTCTATGACCTTATTCCGTGGTATCAGAAATATGGCTTCCTGTGGGCAGAGACACATGTGGAGATGGAGACAAACTCTAAGGTGCAGAGCCAGTGGGGACCGCTTGATCCGATAAATCACAAGCGCCGGCGCTGTTACAAGAAAAGCCTGTAAAAAATAGGGTGAGACTCATTTTATATGCGGAAAATATGAAAGGCCATACGGCGGCGTCGCCTGTGACTTTTGAAAGTTGCGTGCGCAATTGCTGCGGCCGGGACTGAAGTGTGGCTTCTTCGGCGGTCTATGCAAGGTGCGCATGTTTTGTGCTTGCACGCAGGCACACACAGAAACATGACAGTATAACGATTTTTTAATAAACATAATAATATGCCAGATAAAGACAGTCAGGACGTGCAGGAGCAAAATCTGTCTGCGCAGCCTGTAGAATATACAGACGATAACATTCGTCACCTCAGTGACATGGAGCATGTGCGCACGCGCCCCGGCATGTATATAGGCCGCCTCGGCGACGGCAATCTGCCGGAAGACGGCATATACGTGCTTCTGAAAGAAGTTATCGACAACTCCATTGATGAGTTCAAGATGAATGCCGGCAAACGCATCGACGTGGAGATAGAAGACAACCTTCGCGTGACCGTGCGTGACTATGGCCGCGGCATTCCGCAGGGAAAGCTTGTCGAGGCTGTCAGTATGCTCAACACCGGCGGAAAATATGATTCAAAGGCCTTTAAGAAAAGTGTCGGACTGAACGGTGTCGGCGTAAAGGCCGTCAATGCCCTCAGCGCACGTTTCGTAGTGCGCTCTTACCGTGACGGAAAGGTGCGCGAGCTGGTTTTCGAACGCGGCGTGAAGAAGTCTGACAAGACAGAGCCTACCGGCGATGAAACAGGTACTTATATATTCTTTGAGCCCGACAACACGCTGTTCAAGAACTACAGCTTCCATGATGACATCGTGGAGACCATGCTGCGCAACTATACATATCTGAACACAGGGCTGACCATCATGTACAACGGCCGCCGCATATTGAGCCGGCACGGACTGAAAGACCTGCTGACAGACAATATGACTGTTGACGGACTGTATGACATCGTCCACATGAAAGGCGACGACATCGAGATTGCCTTCACGCATACCAATCAGTATGGTGAGGAATATTATTCTTTTGTCAACGGTCAGCATACCACGCAGGGCGGTACGCATCAGAGTGCGTTTAAAGAGCACCTGGCTCGTACGATAAAGGAGTTTTTCAATAAGAACTATGATTACACCGACATACGCAACGGCCTTGTCGGGGCCATAGCCATAAACGTTGAGGACCCTATGTTCGAGAGCCAGACAAAGATTAAGCTGGGCTCTACGCAGATGGCGCCGGGCGGAGAAAGCATAAACAAATATGTAGGCGATTTCATCAAGCGCGAGGTTGACAATTACCTGCACATACACACCGACGTGGCAGAGGTGATAGAAAACAAAATTAAGGAGAGCGAACACGAGCGAAAGGCCATGGCCGGCGTCACTAAGCTGGCGCGTGAGCGCGCCAAGAAGGCCAGCCTGCACAACAGCAAGCTGCGCGACTGCCGCATTCACTTCTGCGACGCCAAGAACGACCGCAAGGAGGAATCGAGCATTTTCATCACTGAGGGCAATTCGGCAAGCGGAAGCATCACGAAGAGCCGCGACGTGAACACGCAGGCCGTGTTCTCGCTGCGGGGCAAGCCGCTGAACTGCTTCGGACTGAGCAAAAAGGTGGTGTATGAGAATGAGGAGTTCAATCTTCTGCAGGCTGCGCTTGACATAGAAAACGGACTCGACGACCTGCGCTATAACAAGGTCATTGTGGCTACCGATGCCGATGTAGACGGTATGCACATACGGCTGCTCGTCATAACCTTCTTCCTGCAGTTCTATCCGGACCTTATAAAGAAGGGGCATGTGTATGTGCTGCAGACACCGCTGTTCCGTGTGCGCAACAAGCGTACGAAGATAAAGAACAAGCAGGTGGTGAAAGAGGCCGACGCACGCCTTAGCGGCAAGGAGAAGAAAAATGACTTCATAACACGATATTGCTACAGTGAGGAGGAACGCCGCCAGGCCATCATTGACTTCGGACCGGAGCCGGAGATAACACGATTTAAAGGTCTCGGTGAGATCTCGCCCGATGAGTTCAAGCATTTCATCGGCCCTGACATACGTCTTGAGCAGGTCACGCTGCACAAGGACGACCAGGTGCGGAAGCTGCTTGATTATTACATGGGCAAGAACACCCGTGAGCGTCAGCATTTCATCATGGACAACCTTATAATAGAGGAAGACAAGCCGGAGGCCGACACTGACCCTATTGACTGACAAAAATATACCTACACGCACTATGAATATACATCTTTCAGCCATTTGCAGTAAACTGAAGACGGCTGTATGGAGGAGGCGTCTGGCAGTGCTGGGCGTTGCCGTTGCGCTTTGCATGCCGTCGCATGCGCAGCTTAGCATGTTGTTTAACCGCGGCAACGGAATAGGAAAGCTGTTGGAGGCCGAGCGTGCCCTCACGGCACTGTATGTGGACAGTGTTGATGAGAAAAAACTCGTTGAAGACGCCATACGCGGCATGCTGGGCGGTCTCGACCCGCATTCGTCTTATACCACGGCTGAAGAGACAAAGGCCATGGGAGAGCCGCTGATAGGCAATTTCGACGGTATAGGCGTGCAGTTCAATATGCTTGAGGATACGCTCGTGGTCATACAGCCTGTCGTGAACGGACCTTCCGAGAAGGTCGGCGTGATCGCCGGCGACAGGATAGTGGCTGTCAACGACACGGCGATTGCCGGCGTGAAAATGGCACGTAATGACATCATGCGGCGTCTGCGCGGCAAGCGCGGCACGAAGGTGAGGATTACCGTGGTGAGACGCGGAGCGCCGGCACCGCTGAGCTTTACCATTGTGCGCGACAAGATTCCGGTGAAAACGGTCATGGCCGCGTATATGATCCGGCCGGGCATAGGCTACGTACGGCTTGAATCATTCGGCATGGGCAGTTTTAAGGAGCTGAAAGATGCCTTTGACAGTCTGCGCGCACAGGGCATGCATGACGTAATGCTCGACCTGCGTGACAACGGCGGAGGCTTTCTGCAGGCTGCGGTGGCCATTGCCAATGAGTTTCTGGATAAAGGTGACTTGATAGTCTATACCAAAGGCCGTGTAAAGGGCACTGACGAGCGTGATGTGGCTAACGGCAGAGGAACGATGCGCACGGGGCGCGTAGTGGTGCTCGTAAACGAATATTCGGCATCGGCATCAGAGATAGTTTCAGGAGCCATTCAGGATAATGACCGCGGCATCATCGTTGGACGCAGAACATTCGGTAAGGGACTTGTGCAGCGTCCTGTCGACTTTGGTGACGGCAGCATGATGAGGATTACAGTGGCACATTATTACACTCCCAGCGGCCGGTGCATACAGAAGCCGTTCACAAAGGGTGATGCGAAAGATTATCAGATGGACATTGAAAACCGCTTCAAGCACGGAGAGCTGACGTGCCGCGACAGCATTCATCTTGATGAATCGCAGAGATACTACACGTTGCGCAAGCACCGGACGGTATATGGCGGCGGAGGCATCATGCCGGACGTGTTCGTGCCTCTTGACACCACCGTTAACACCTCTTATGTGCGCAGTCTTTACAATGCAGGCATTGTCATGAACTGCTATCTGAAATACTTCGACATGAACCGCAATGCCCTTAAAAAGAAATATAAAGGTTTTGATAAGTTCGTGAAATCATATTCCGTACCTGATGAACTTACAAATGAGATAGTGCAGGAAGGTGAAAAGAAAAAGATTAAGCCCAAGGACGATGATGAGCTCGCACGTTCCATAAAGACTATCAGACTTAATATAAAAGGTCTTGTGGCACGTGACCTGTGGGATATGAGTGAATATTATCATATCGTCAACGCTGAAAGCGATATCGTAAGGGAAGCTCTCAAACAATTAGGGCAGGAATAAACTTTTAGTCAGCGTGTAATTTTCGTCAAGCATCAAATTTTCAAGCAGTTATATTTCGTCGAACTCACGTTATTTATATAGCGCTCATATTCTCCAAATTTATATAGAGATTCTTTGCCTTCTTCACAGGCAGACGGACAATGCTATCTTACTGTGAGATGCGGGGAGAATGATTCTCTTGTAAAGTATTGCGCTACAAACAGCAATCAAACTATTGTATCATGGAGGTCTTTTATAATTCGCAGAAACTCTCCAATAGAGAAAGTAAATGGCGTTATTCGTGAATATAAAAGTGGTGACGGAAAATATCCAGGGATAACAGTTCATTTGTTTGGAGGCTTTGTAAATGAGAAGGATAGGAATAAGAAAATTGACTTAAATATGAATTTCACAGTTTATTAAACTTAATGGTATTTTAATTTACCGGAAAGGCAAAGCGGTTTTTACTGTGTCTTTCATATTATATTTCATAAACTGCGGCTGTAAATGTTATCTTAATGAGCATTTACGGCCGTTTTTTGATTTAACAGCTGTTAACGCGGTGAAACTGCTGTTTTCATTGCGGCATGACAGGATATGCTTATCTTTGCATCGTTGAACGACATCATCGGGGGAACAACGACGAAAACGGTCGGGCCGTCCGCGGCGGCCGGAACGTAATAGCCAGGCTCCGAAAGAATGCGTCAATATCATTTTTAACCTTAAATTTTATACAGTTATGTTGCATTACAAAATTTACAAGAACCAGGCAAAGAACAATGTCAGCACTTACGGAAAGTATTACGGTC
>OMUH01000042.1 GCA_900314195.1 uncultured Prevotella sp. | reverse complement strand
ACTGATTGTTCTCGTTGAGATTAAACATAAAGCTGTAAATTTTCGGCAAAGGTCGAAAATTTACAGCTTATAGAAAAGGCGGCCTAAAATGGATGGTTACGGCATTTTCAACAGGAATTTTTCAAAAATGCATGGTGCGACACAGATAGCTGATAAAAAAAAAGAGGCATTCTTTCAGATAATGAAAGAATGCCTCTTCTTGCGATATACTGCGACTGGCTACATGAAAACCACTTTATATAAAAAGCAGAGAGTCAGTCAGCGGTATATACTGTGAATATGTTTATTGTTTTGGTATTTTATCAGATTATTAGTTGTTGAATCTCATTCTGAAGGCAACTGGCAGATTGTATTTAACGCTCATCGGCTGTCCGTTCTTAGTGCCCGGTGTCCATTTCGGCATGCCTCTTACCACACGTTCAGCTTCATCAAGGAATGCGTCACGTACGGCAGCTTTAATGTCTTCCTGTTCTGTGCTTGACAGACTGTTGTAGTTCTTGTTGCCGATAGAGATGAGCTCATAACCGGTAGGGTTGATGTCAGTCACTTTACCGTCTTTGTTGACGACGAATGTTATCGTAGCCTTTGCCTGTGCAGCATATTTCTGAGCTATGCCCGGGTATTTCACGTTATGTGATAGGAATGCCATGAGCATCTTCGGTCCGCCGCGGAACGACGGCATCACGTCAGGATTAACATCGCCGCCTGTGCTTATGAGCTTTCCGCTTCTGTCGAGCTCATCGAGCTTATACAGTAGCTGGTTTACATCTGTTGTAGCCATGAGCACTTTGTTTTGTCCGTCAAGCAAATATATTGTCGGTATGCTCGAAATCTTATATTGCTTGGCCACCACAGACTCGCTCATCTTTGCCTCATCGCGCAGCTGTGTCATGTGCTCGAATTTCAGAGTGTCCTTGTAGAATTTCACCCATACATCGGGGTTAGTGTCATAGCTGACACCGATGAAGGAAACGCCGTTGCCCCAGTATTTGTTCACGAGCAGTCTCAGTATAGGCATGTCCTTGCGGCAGTCAGGACACCAGCTGGCCCAAAAGTACAACACCTTAAGGCTTCCTGGGTTTATGTTATATAGATTGTAACTTGTACCTTCTGCATTTTTCAGCGTGAAATCCGATCCGGTCTCGCCCTCATTGACCAAGCCTTGTGCCATGGCCGACATGCCTGATAACAACAGGAGCAATGATAAAATAACCTTTTTCATATTTTTATCAATTTTTAATCAACTTGTTTGTTAATGAGCTTTGTTCAATAGTCTAAAACATTAAACCTAAGAGCTGCATAAGAGCAGGAGCATCTGTCAGCACTCCGATTGTCTGGTTTTCTTCCGGTTCATGCGTATCCTTCACCGCACCGTCAGAAAACACGTTTGCCTGTGTATATAATGCTCTGTTTCAGATAAAGCTGGCAAGCTAATTCCGTCAAAGAACATGAAAATACAGGCTTTTGTAGATTAATAGCTAATTCTTTTTATGCTCTATATTTGCAAAGATACGTTAATAATTCCAACCACGCAAAAGAATAATAACTTTTTTGAAAAAAAATATAACCTTTCATGGCTATTTTTGCACAATTTTGCACAGTGCCGGCCATTGACAGTGAAAGTGTGCGCAAACAAGCATATATATGTTTTCAGTGGCTTGTACGTTCTATTCTCAGAACCTGGTCACAGTATTCCGTAACGGCAGGCCGGTGAGTGATGAAGATAATGGTTTTTGTCTTGTCGGTCAGAATGTTTTCAAGCAGTTTTCTTTCTGTCTCCGGGTCGAGGGCGCTGGTGGCCTCGTCAAAGAGCATTATGCTTCTGTTTCTCAGCAGTCCGCGGGCTATGGCTATGCGTTGTGCCTGTCCCTCTGACAGTCCGCCGCCCTGTTCCGAGCATACTGTGTCCAAGCCGTCGGGTAGGGAAAACACAAAGTCGGCACAGCTCGCTTCAAGTGCGGCCCGCATCTGCTCGTCAGTGGCCGCCATGTTTCCGAGACGCAGATTGTCCCTGATGGTGCCGCTGAGCAGTGTGTTGCCCTGCGGCACGTAGACGAAGTTGCATCTGTGCAACGGCGACACCTCCTCGCACACCTGGCCGTTGCTGCCGTATATGACGATTTGTCCTTTCTGCGGGCGCAGCAGTGCAAGAAGCATTCTTACGAGGGTTGTCTTTCCGGCGCCGGTCTCTCCGACGACGGCCGTGCATGTGCCCGGCGGAAAGTCGAACGACAGGTTGTCAATGACATTGCCCTCGTTGGTGTCATATTTATAGCTGACATTATCAATACGTATGCCGGCCGGGGCCGGTATATGTCTTGGAGTGCCGCTTTTCTCAAGCGGCGTCTCCTCCAGCTCCATAAGCCTTTCTGCTGATGTGAACACGCCGACAAAAGCCGGAATGAGCCTTGTCAGGTCGCGTGCCGGCCCTTGTATCTTTCCTACGAGCTGCAAGTAGGCTGTCATGCCGCCGAAGGTCAGCGTGTGGCTCATCATGCGCAGGGCGGCCCACAGGAAAGCCAGCAGGTAGGTCAGCGAGAAACCGGTGTTGAGAATGAGGTTTGAGAAAATTCTGAATTTCGTGCGTCTGACGACACGGTGCCGCAGCTCACACTGCGTGTTTTCAAGTCTGTCCACCATTACCGAGACACTTTCCAGTGTTTTTATGAGCATTCTGTGCTGTATGGTTTCCTGCAGTGCGCTCTGCACCTTGCTGTCATAGTCGCGCACACGCTTTGTAAGGCTTCGCATCTGCCTGACATACACCTTGCTGAGCAGCAGGAACACCGGTACTACGGCGATGATGACAACGGCCAGCGTGCGGTCAAGGAAATACAGATATACGAACGAGCCAGTGAACAGCATGGCCACTGACAGTGCCGACGGCAGTGTCTCCGTGAGGAACGACACGACGGTGGTGACGTCAAACTCCAGTCTGTTGAGCACGTCGCCGGAATGGAAACGTTCTTTTCCGTGCCATTCAGAGCGCAGCAGTCTGTCGAGCATCTGTTGCTGCATGCGGTTTTGCGCACGGATGCCAAGGATATTCTTTATCCATACTTCCGATATGCCAAGCGCGAAGTTGCAGATGATGAGGCATCCCATCACGGCCACGGCAGAGAATATGTTGCCTTGAACGGCGTGTGATGCCACGTCGATGGCATGCTTGACGGCCCACACCTGCATAAGGCTGACAGCCACCATGAGCATTCCCACTACAGCGTTGAGCACAGCCTGCAGACGGTTGCCGCGCCATGCGCGCCACAGCCATCGTATGATGATGCCCGAGCCGTATTTGTATTCCGGCACATGCAGTATGGATTTTAATTTATGTCTTAACATACCTTAGCGGTTATCTCTGTCTGGTGTCAGCGCCCCATAAAAGCTTTTCTCTCAGCGTTGAGAAATAACGCTGCGGGCCGCGTCTTACTATACCTATAGTATACGGCGCGCGTGTTATGGTAAGTACGGTGCCCTCGCTGACCTTTTCGGAGCGTCCGTCGACGGCAACGAGGAAGCTGTGGTTGCGTGATTCTACCTCCATTCTGATTTCCGACGTGTCGCTGACCACTATCGGCCGGATGTTCAGGCTGTGCGGGGCTACCGGCGTTATGCACAGCGAGCCGCTCTGCGGAACAATTATAGGTCCGCCGTTGCTGAGACTGTAGGCGGTGCTGCCGGTGGGCGTCGAGACGATGAGTCCGTCGGCCTGATAGTTGACAAGAAATTCGCCGTTTACAAACGTGCGGATGGAAATCATTGAGGCAGAGTCGCGCTTTGACACCGCGACATCATTAAGCGCATACGGACTCACTGAAAGCACCTTGCCGTCGGCGACAACCTGTATCACCGTATGGTGCTCAACTATATATTGTCCGTTGCGTACATCGTCAAGTGCTTTTTCTATCTCGCCCGGCATGACGTCTGACAGAAATCCCAGGCGTCCCATGTTGACGCCAATGATGGGAACGCCACGGCTTCCCACCTTCAGCGCCGTGCGCAGGAAAGTGCCGTCGCCGCCCAGTGACACGGCGAAGTCGGCACCGTCGGCGCTGGATGGTTCCTCGCTGACAGTGCAATTGTTTTCAGCTGCATATCTGCGTATGCGCTCAATGTATGGTTTTATTTCATCTCTGCGGTAGTCATTACAGAAAACCGCAAAATTATATTCCTTTTGCATTTCTTTGTTTGTCAAATAAAAAAATGTTATTTTTGCAAATGTACGCATTTATTTTGTAAGCAATTATTTTTATTATAACATTTTTTATTGCGATTTTCTATGGCGAAAGTATATGAATTTCTTGCCAACGGCTTCGAAGAGATAGAAGGTCTGGCACCGGTTGACATTCTGCGCCGCGGCGGCGTTGACGTGCAGACGGTAAGCATTACCGGCACAAACATGGTTGAGACATCACATGGCATAACTGTCAGAGCTGACCATGTGTTCGTTGATGTGTCTTTTGATGATGCAGACATGCTTCTGTTGCCGGGCGGCATGCCGGGCGCTACAAATCTGAACGCTCATGAAGGCGTGCGCCGGGCTCTTGTCAGCCAGAATGCCTCAGGTCGCCGCATCGGCGCTATCTGTGCCGCTCCGATGGTGCTCGGCTCGCTCGGACTGCTCCGCGGGCGCAAGGCAACCTGTTCGCCCGGATTTCAGAAATACCTTGTCGGTGCAGAATATACCGGTGCGCTCTTTGAGGAAGACGGAAATATAATAACCGGAGAGGGGCCTGCGGCAACGCTGCCTTACGCATACCGTATCCTGAGCTATTTTGCCGGTGCAGAAGCAGCAGAGACGTTAAAGGTAAAGATGCAGTATGCACACCTCATGCAAAGCAAGGACGACCGCCGATGAGTGACTATGCCATTATCACTGCCGGCGGCAGTGGCAGGCGCATGGGCGGCGGCGTGCCTAAGCAGTTCCGGCTTATAGGAGGGCGCCCCGTGCTAATGCGCACAATAGAACGGTTCCGCGAATATTCTGCGGCGCTGAAAATAATTCTTGTGCTTCCGGCGTCACAGACAGATTACTGGAATGAGCTGTGCGCCCGCTATGACTTCACGGATATGCTGACTGTCGTCACCGGCGGCGGTACGCGTTATGAGAGCATACGCCACGGCATGGCTGCCATTGCTGACGATGAGAATGGGGTGGTGGGCATTCACGACGGAGTGCGCCCGTTTCCGGACGTCAGCGTTATAAGCAAATGCTATGAGACGGCACGTGTCACCGGCGCCGCCATTCCCGTGACACCCGTCGTAGAGACACTGCGCAGCGTCACTGAGGACAGAAATGTAAACAGAGACGATTTCCGCTGCGTGCAGACACCGCAGTGCTTTGACATACAACTTTATAAGAAGGCCTGCCGGCAGCCAGATTCCGGGACATTCACAGACGATGCCTCGGTAGTGGAGGCAATGGGAACAAAAGTAACCATGATAGACGGAAACCGCGAGAACATAAAACTGACCACGCCGTTTGACATGCTTGTTGCTGAGGCGTTGCTGAAGGCTGACTGATTATGGCAACAGGCAAAGACAGAAATGACGGGGGGATATATCAATCACAACATACAGCATGCAGAGCATTCTTGAACAGGACATAATGTATCTGCCCGGCGTTGGGCCGAACAGAAAGAAGATACTGAGCACGGAGCTTGGCATCAACACCTTCGGCGACCTGCTCGAATACTATCCATACAAATATGTAGACCGCAGCCGGATATACACCATAAACGAGCTGACAAGCGACATGCCTTTCGTGCAGCTCAAAGGCCGCGTTCTCAGCTATGATGAATATGAGCTTGGCAAACGCCGCAAGCGGCTTGTCGGACATTTCTCCGACGGACACGGCGTGATGGACCTTGTGTGGTTCCTGCCGTCAACGAAATATATTCTTCAGACATATCCTGCCGGCCGCGAGCTGATAATCTTCGGTCGTCCCACTGTGTACAACGGCCGTTATCAGATAGCACATCCGGAAATTGACGATGCCTCGCAGACAGACGTCACCAAGATGGGCATGCAGCCGTATTACAGCACAACGGAGGCAATGAAGAAGCGCGGGCTTACATCACGCTCCATGGAACGGCTCACGCAGACCCTTACTGCCAAGCTGCAGCAGGTGGAGCTGCCGGAGACACTGCCTGATTTCATTGTTGCTCCGCTGCATCTGATGTCACGCAAGGAGGCGCT
Source organism: uncultured Prevotella sp. (assembly GCA_900314195.1). Classification (GTDB taxonomy): domain Bacteria; phylum Bacteroidota; class Bacteroidia; order Bacteroidales; family Bacteroidaceae; genus Prevotella. The sequence continues at coordinate 3,454 of OMUH01000042.1, read as the reverse complement.
GCTGGGCGTGCACTATCCAAAGAACACCTCAGAGATGCAGCTGGCACGCCAGCGGCTGAAGTTTGAAGAGCTCTTCTACGTGCAGCTTAACATCCTGCGCTATTCATTGTCAAACCGCCGCCGTTATCGTGGTTATGTGTTCCGCCATGTAGGCAAGGTGTTCAACACCTTTTATAAAAACAACCTGCACTTCGAGCTCACCGGCGCGCAGAAACGTGTCATGCACGAGATACGTGCCGATATTGGCTCCGGCCGTCAGATGAACCGCCTGCTGCAGGGTGATGTGGGCTCCGGCAAGACGCTCGTGGCGCTTATGTCAATGCTGATAGCCATAGACAATGGCTTCCAGGCCTGCATAATGGCGCCGACGGAAATTCTCGCTGAGCAGCACCTGCAGACCATACGCTCGTTTCTTACGGGCATGCCGCTGCGCGTGGAGCTGCTTACCGGCATGGTGAAGGGCAAGAAGCGTGAGACGCTGCTTGCCGACCTTGCGGCAGGAGAGATAAACATTCTTGTCGGCACTCATGCATTGATAGAAGACAATGTGGTGTTCAACAGTCTCGGACTTGCTGTCATCGACGAGCAGCATCGCTTTGGCGTGGCACAGCGTGCACGGCTGTGGAAGAAAAGCAAGAATCCGCCGCATGTGCTTGTCATGACGGCCACGCCCATTCCGCGCACTCTTGCCATGACGCTCTACGGCGACCTCGACGTCAGCGTCATTGACGAGCTGCCGCCGGGCAGAAAGCCGGTGATGACCATTCACAAATATGACGATCAGCAGACAAGCTTATACAATGGCATACGTCAGCAGGTGTTGCTCGGACGGCAGGTCTACATCGTTTATCCGCTGATCAGCGAGAGCGAGAAGATGGATCTCAAAAATCTGGAGCAGGGCTATGAGACGCTTTGCAAGGTGTTTCCCGACATGCATCTCAGCAAGGTGCACGGAAAGATGAAGGCTGCCGAGAAAGAGGCTGAGATGGAAAAGTTCGTGAAGGGCGAGACGCAGATATTAGTCTCTACAACGGTTATAGAGGTCGGCGTGAATGTTCCCAACGCCTCGGTGATGGTCATCCTGGAGGCTCAGCGCTTCGGACTCAGCCAGCTTCATCAGCTGCGCGGACGTGTGGGGCGCGGCGCTGATCAGAGCTTTTGCATTCTTGTGACAAATCATAAGCTGACAAAGGAAACGAGCAAGCGTATAGACATCATGTGTCAGACCAACGACGGATTTAAAATTGCAGAGGCAGACCTCAAGCTACGTGGCCCCGGCGACCTCGAGGGAACACAGCAGAGCGGCATGGCCTTCGACCTGAAGATTGCCAATATAGCCACTGACGGTCAGCTTGTGGCGCTCGCACGAGAACAGGCACAGAAAATAATCGACGGCGACCCGGAGTGCAACAAGCCTGAGAACGCAATGCTGTGGACAAGGCTTAGGCAGCTGCATAAGGACGATGTCAACTGGGGAGATATATCATGACGAGCAATCCAGTAATGCTGCACATGGTCATGCACGGTTATCCGCGTTGATTATCCGTGAAATGCCGGAAGGCTTCTTCCATGTCCTGCACCACTTCCATTGTTCCGAGATAACATCCGTTTTTCCCTCTTACGGCCATATAGTTGACGAGTACATGCCGTCCGTTTTTCACAAGCCATACCGGAACGTTGTCTTTACGCCCTGAACGCAACTCTTCTATCATGCTTTTTACCATTGCCTGAACTTTTGGCGGATGGCAGCTGAACACCTCTCTGCCAAGTGCCATCTGCGGACGCTTGAAGGCCTTTGGCACGCGGCTGTTGTTGAAGTAGCGGTTTATGTTTTTGTCGTCGACGAACGTTATCTCAGCAGGCAGAGTGTCGAGAACGGCAGACAGCTGTTCTGCTGTCATTGCGCCTCCGTCAAGTGCCACGGCATTGCCGTTTCCGCTGCCGGCCGGCGCTGGATTCTCTTCTTCTGCATCGTGCCATGTCTCCGCCGTGACACCGAGACATGGAGCATAGTCTTTGGAATCACGGTATATTTGTTTCCATTCTTCCTCAGTGAACGTGGCTGCACATATAGGAAACAGTATATTGTCTTCCTTGAATATCATTTCTTTCATTCGTTTCAGCAAGGCCACGGCAGCATTTATGTCAGCATTTTTGCCGTTTGCGTCTTTCGCGGCTCTGGCCAGGCCGCTGCGCAACTCACCGTCTACGGTCCACATGACCTTTGACGGTCCGTCTATGCCGTATCTAACGCTCAGGTTCGGATACAGCAGGTCACCTTTCTTGGCATAGTGGACGGCTGCGGAGCGCATGGCCTCGATTTCTTTCTCTGCTGACTCACCATTGCCGAGCTTCTCAAACGCTTTGTCTATAAGCTTGCCGAGTGCAGCGTTCTCCAGTGTCAGCGTGCGCAGCGGATGCCCGGCAATGCCGGCAGCTTGTAAGTATTTCTTCTGACTTTCTGCCTGGCTTGCGAGTATATGCGGATTTGCTGGCTGTGTGTCTGTCTGCAGGGCAGTCTTCTGCTTATGAAAGAGAGCAGAGTGTATGTCGCACATCTTTTTCACCTTGTCAACAGGTTCGCCTTCAGCTATCAGCTCTTGCTCGGCACGCATAATCTCCTTGGCATCAACATCGCTGAAAGCTTCTACGAAGTCATGACGGACGCTTTCAAGATTCTCACCGCTGCTCAGCCGCTTCAGATAGCTTTTAATAAGTTCCCTGCGCATAGCAGAGCTGTCAGCAGGATTCGGCTTATCCGTTGTCTCGTCCTGGATAATGTCGAAGCCGGCTTCGCGCAGTGTTTCCTTTATCTTGCTGAGGCTTATGCCTTTTATCTGAGCCCCACGCTCAATGCTCATCAGCTTGCCGACGGTTTTGCGGACAATTTTCTTTTTTATTTCAGTGAAACCGAGACTGCTCATTATTTCAGTCAGTTCCGGATAAGCATTTGTGAGCTCATAAATACTCTTGCTAAGGTTTAATGTCTTTTTCATTGTTCTGTCTTTTTTGTTAATTCTGCTGCGAAGTTACGGCAAAAGCGTTGCGCGGTATAGTAACAAATGTTATTTTAGAATGTTAAGAATCTCAAAATTGTTTTGCAGCATGGTGGTCGTTTCTTGAATATGGAAATAAAAACCATTAAAGCTATGTAGAAATATTTACTTATTCGAATTATTCTTCTTATCTTTGCGATATGAAGAGTGCTAAGGTGTTAAAGATATTGCATGTGTCGCGTCAAACGCTCGTGCAGTACGTGAAGAAAAAAGATATAAGAGTCGTAACGTTGCCAAACGGCACGTATGACTACAACGATGATGACGTATATCGCAAGGCCGGACTTGCTGCCGAAAGAATGAACGTGGTCTATTCGCGTGTATCTACGGCAAAACAAAAAACCGACCTTGATAATCAAGAAAAGACTTTGATTGACTATTGTAACAAGAATGGCGTT
>OMUH01000004.1 GCA_900314195.1 uncultured Prevotella sp. | reverse complement strand
AACCGTGTGGCTGACACAAACTCAAATGAGTGAACTCTTCCAGACGGATAGGACAGTTATCAACCGCCATATCCGCAACATCTATAAGAGTGGAGAATTGGAGGAAGAAGCAACCTGTGCAAAAAATGCACAGGTTCGTATTGAGGGAAGCCGTACGGTAAGCAGAGCCATCCCTTATTATAACCTCGATATGATAATATCTGTAGGATATAGAGTGAATTCTATAAGGGGTGTCCGCTTCCGCCAATGGGCAAACAGCGTGCTGAAGCAATACCTTATCAAGGGCTATGCCGTGAACGAGCGCATACGTAAGCAGCAAATCTCAGAGCTCCGACAACTGGTGCAGGTGCTTGGACGTACCCTGCAACAGCAGCCTGTGCCGACGACTGACGAGAGCAATGCACTCTTCAAGGTCGTCGTCGACTACACCTATGCGCTCGACACCCTCGACGACTACGACTATCAGCGGTTGGCCATCAGCAAGACCACCAGCAAGGAGACCTTTCACGCCACCTACGAGAACGCCATGAAAGAAATCAATGTGCTGAAAGAGAAGTTTGGTTACTCCCCTCTCTTCGGCAACGAGAAGGACGACTCTTTCAAGAGCTCCATTGGGCAGATCTATCAGACCTTCGACGGTGTGGACCTCTATCCCAGTGTAGAGGAGAAGGCTGCCATGCTACTCTATCTCGTCACCAAGAACCATTCCTTCAGTGACGGTAACAAACGCATTGCAGCTACCCTCTTCCTTTGGTTTATGAACTTTTTCGTTAAGCCAAATGAGCAGAGTCAAGCTCGCTTGAACTCTGCCATGGCGAGAAAAAGTGCGCGGAAGCGAACAACAACGGCATTCTCTACCGTGAGGATGGTACCAAACGCATCGCCGACAGCACCCTCGTCGCCCTCACGCTCATGATAGCCGAAAGCCGAACACAAGAAAAGGATGTTATGGTGAAAGTGGTAGTAAACTTGATCAACAAAAACAATAGATAACATCCTCTTTCCTTGCCACCGTCTTTGCCTCTTATTTCCCTACCGGCGAGTCCTTTGTCTACAAGAAGATGCCGGGAGAGAAATAGGCAAGCAGGAGAGGATTGGGATAAAAAAGTTATAAGAAATAATTGTTTCTTATCTACATGCCTCTGGTATTTGCGAAAAAGTCTCTGTAATACGATTTTTTTTTGTATCATTGCAAATATATGCCACCTATAAAGCCAAATAGGTAAAACAGAATATTATTTATGAACATAATTGAATTATACGAACACTTGAAAGATAGCTATAAAAGTTATCTTAAGGGTTTTGTCGCCATAAAAGACGAGCGAATCAAAGACGTTGTAAGTGATTCCATAAATAACGAAACTCTATGGCCAAAAGCATTAATACAGTTCAATCCCAATTATGAAAAGGGGAAAAGTGTTAAAGAGCTGATAAGTGAAGGACTTCCTATACATCCTGATTTGGCCTATTTTTTTGACAAGCCTTTTTACAAGCATCAGCAGGAAGCCATAGAGCTTGGTTGTCAAGACAGAGAGTTTATAGTTACTTCCGGTACGGGATCAGGTAAATCCCGTACATTTATGGCAACGATATTTAATTATGTACTGCGAAACGAAGAAGCATGTAAAGATAAGACGATAGCAATCATTGTTTATCCGATGAATGCTCTCATTAATTCGCAGGCGGAAGAATTGCTACGGTATAAATCTACCTTTGAGAAGGAAACCGGGCGTACTTGCCCATTCACTTTTGGTAAATATACTGGACAGGAGAATGAAGAAGAGAGAACTAAAATTCAGCAGACGCCCCCTAATATTATATTAACCAACTATATGATGTTGGAATTGCTGATGACTCGTGCCGGCAAAGAAGAAGGGCTGCGTAAATGCTTCTTGCAGAACCTACACTTCCTAATCTTTGATGAGCTTCATACCTACCGTGGGATGCAAGGTAGTGACGTGTCTTTCCTAATACGAAGAATAAAAGCTTTAACATCTGGACATGTACTTTGTTTCGGAACATCAGCTACAATGGTTTCCGATGACAGCATGAGCTATAGTCAACAACGTGAAAAAGTTGCAGAAGTGGCTTCTTGTATTTTCGGGAGCACTTTTACGAGAGAACAGATAATTGATGAGACTCTTACCATCTCACTCTTGGATGAAGATCCTTCAGAAGGTGACTTACGAGGATGTATCAACAAACCAGTTCCAAATACTGATGACATAGGCCAGGCAAAGAAATATCCAACCGCTATATGGATAGAACAAAACATTGCTCTTGAATACAAGAAAAAAGAAGGTAAATATTTTAGGGGGAAGCCTATATCCATTGAGGATATGGCTAAGAAACTAAGCTTCGAAACCGGAGAAGGAGTTGCAAATTGCCAAAAGCATATCACAGACCTGCTTAATTGGTGCAATCAGCTGAATCTTCAAGAAGACGTATCAATTCTTCCTTACAAGATACATCAATTTATCCCACAGACAGGTAATGTATACCTTACCATTGGGGATCAGACAAATCGTCAAATTACAGTAGAGGAAAAGCTATATTGTAAAGAACTGTCACATGGCAATGTCAAGGTCATGTATTATCCTGTCGTATTCAGTCGTTTTAGTGGTCATGAGTTCTATGTTGTTAAAATTTCAGGGGAGCATATACTTCCTCGAAATTTTGACGGCTATGCTTCTGGCGACAATGATAGAAATGTTAATGATGGGTACATCATTCTTCCTCACCAAGGAGAGACCGTCAATGACTATCTGTTGGATATAGACTCTGACGACATTCCATCTGACTGGTATACCACCAATAGAAGAGGTGAGAGGAAATTTAAGAAGACCTACGAAGATAGACTTCCACAGAAAGTATATGTAACCATCTCAGGAACCTTTTGTGCTACAGAGCCACAAGAGCCTACCGGGTATTTGGAAGCGGTTTTTGTGCCCTCACCATTAATGTATGATCCGACAGCTCGTATTATCTATAAAGGTAAGCAATCTGAATATTCTAAATTATCAAAGATTGGCGGTGAAGGTAGAAGTACTGCAACGACGGTATTGTCTTACGAAGACATTGTCATCATGCAAAAAATGGGAGTCGAGCAACACGATCGTAAAGTACTGACTTTTGTTGATGCAAGACAAGATGCAGCTCTACAAGCAGGTCACTTTAATGACTTTATCAGAATAGGTAAGGTGCGTGCTGCTATTTGGAATGCCATCAAAGACGCTTCAGAACCGATTGACCACACGAATATTGCAAGAATGGTATTAGACCATCTCAATCTTCAAGTTGACGATTATGCTAAACGGAAGGGATTACGTGGCGGTCGTGCCAATGAGGTGAGAAATATCATGGAGCGTTTCCTATCTACAATTATCTACGACGATTTGGTGGGTAATTGGGCCATCATTATGCCAAATCTTGAGGATTGCGCTCTGCTAAGCATCAATTATAAGTTTTTGCATGACGAAATAACAGGCAGTAACGGGGCGGATCGCTTGTATGATATTCCAGAGCTTGATGGCCTTGATGATGAGCGTAAAGAAGAATTTATCACTCAAATACTTGACTATCTACGCCACAAACTGTGCATTTACAGCAGCGAGCGTACATTCCAAGCTGTCAAAGATACTACTAAGGCGGTAAGAGAAACGTTGGATTCCCCATGGACACTTGATGAGAGCGACTCTATTGCAGAATCAAAGAAATTATTCCTTATCTCCCCTGGCAGACGTAATGTATATAACTCTGAAAGTGGTGGTTATCGCAGCAAATTAGGTTTCTTCATTCGGGATTATATAGAACGATATGCTAATCGAACTATAGCAAACGAAGAAGAATACATCGAATATACAACCAGTCTTTTCAACGCCTTATCCAACTACATAATAGATGATAATGGCGGATACCAACTTGATTATGGGGCCATTCTTTGGGAAGCAGGAGACAAGCGACACATTCGACGCGATTTGGTTCGCTTCCGTACTTTGAACGGTGGTGATATACTCGATTTGAAACCTAACGCATTTTTTCAGCAGTTTTATCAGAGTATTCCCCTCAAAGGTCTATGCCTTAAGGCAGAAGATCATACAGGACAAGTTTCCAAAGAATTAAGAGAGCAGCGCGAGCATGATTTTCGCGAAGGTAATTTTCCCGTGCTATACTGTTCTCCAACAATGGAATTGGGCATAGACATTAAGGATCTGTCTGTTGTCGGTATGCGTAACGTCCCGCCCACTCCCGCTAATTATACGCAGCGTGCTGGACGTGCTGGACGTAGTGGTCAGGCCGCTTTGGTCTACACCTATTGCCGTCCTCGTAACTCCCACGAAAATTATTATCTTCATCATCCCGATAAGATGGTAAAGGGTGAAGTGAAGGCGCCACGCATGGAACTCGTCAACGAGGAATTGTTCAGAACGCATCTTCATTCCACTATATTGTCATTGTGCCCTATAAAAGAGCTTTCCGATGGCATTAAGGACTTAGTGGATTATACGGATGTCAATCATATAACTTTGAAAGACGAGGTACGCGCTTCGCTTCAGCTCACACCTGAACGTAAGGAACAGATAAAGCTTATCTTCACACAAGTTATTAATGATGGATTCTTAAAAGGAAGAAGGAAAGAGGAACACCCTTTCTGGTTTACTGAGCATTGGATAGACAACCTGCTCAACAATTATGAGCATGATTTTGACAAAGCGCTTGACCGGTGGCGCTCGTTATATAAGCAGGCACAAACTCAGATTGAAGCGGCAAGTCTAATCATTAACAATCGCATCTATGGCGATAACTCCAAAGAGAAGAAAGATGCCCACTCACGTCAACAGCGTGGTGAGAGTCTTCGTGATATGTTGTTGGGCACTAATCAAGACAAGCACAAGGAAGAAAACGAATTCTATCCTTATCGCTATCTGGCGAGCGAAGGGTTCTTGCCTGGATATAATTTCACGAAGTTGCCCCTCAGGGCTCTATTGCAGTACAAAAATGACACAGTAGAATACCTAAGTCGTCCGAAGAATCTGGCACTTACAGAATTTGGACCACAAAACATTATATATAATAATGGTGGTAAGTTTCGTATCAAAAGAATGCAGATATTATCAGATATCATTCCCCATAAGTTCTTTTATAATCCAAGAACAGGTGTTGTCTATAAAGATGAGGAAAACACGACCCATCATACCGACATCATCACAGGCGAATCACTTGATGGTGTGGCACAACTTATCCCAGGAATGTGCATTGAAGCGCAGGACATGGTTGCTATAGAAACAGAAAAGATAACATGTCAAGAGGAGGAACGTTCACGTAAGTCCTATTTGACCAAGACTTATTTTGCCAGCGATAATCCAGAATCTATCAGTGAATGCGAGTTAAAGACACCAAACGGTGAGCACCTGGCAAATATTCGTTATATACCTTCATGCCGACTTACATACATTTTGGAGTCACGTAATGATAGCAATGGCAATGGTTTTGCCTTCGACACGAAAACCGGTGAATGGATTAGCAGCATGGAACTCAATCGTATCCAGACTGAGGCTGAGAGTGATCCTGAAAAAGCAGGACGCACAAAATTTGTGAAGCTCTTCACAGAAGCCACAGCCAATGCTATCTATATTCAACCTATAATCCTCAAAACGAAATGTTCGCATTTTCAGAACGAAACGTATATTTACAAAAAACGAAATGTACCTCGTTAATCCGTTTATTTTAGGTCATGTTAGAATGGCATTGGAATAGTTTACCAATATCATTAATACTTCCGCGTTTGATATTTCTATTCTAATTTACCTGTAAACGGATATCCTTTATCAAACGATGGATAGAACTTGCCCTCGACTTTATCGAACATGACATATTCTTTAGTGTCTGTTCTGTAAGCGGGAATAAAGTCTCTCACAAGAGTATCACTGTTCCAAATCTTGCAATAATAAATTTTGCCCGCAATTCGTCTGTAATCATTTGGCGCAGAGGTAAACAAGAATATATTTACGCCTGTTGTGAAATTCTGCTTCGTGAAAGTCAGAACAGTGTCATTTACCTTTATATATCCATCATAAGCAACGATCGTAGTGTTTTGATTTGCAATCAAAAGATCTTGATGAGCTGCGTATGTCAGCTTGCCATTCTGATAGTATATGTCATTTCCCTGACAAAACAAGGTGAACGAGTCGCTCCCATAGCCGAGACGACTTCCCCAGAATGCTAAAGATCCGTCGGTGGCGGAAGGCGTCAAGTTCATCTCTATCTTGCTATTATCATACAGTATGCCTGTATCAATATAGCCTTCATTATTGATTATATACTCGCATGCCTGCTTTGGCACATCCAGTCTGATATTAGTCTTAATTCCTATCATGCAGCCCTCCTTTCTCCCAAGAAGGCCATTAACATCAAGTAAAGAAATCTCCATTTGAGACACTATACACCAAGCATAGCCACTAACTCTTCTA
>OMUH01000115.1 GCA_900314195.1 uncultured Prevotella sp. | reverse complement strand
TTTTGCTGTAATAGCTCAGTGGTAGAGCACTTCCTTGGTAAGGAAGAGGTCCTGAGTTCAACTCTCAGTTACAGCTCTTCTTCAAATAATATGAAGGAGAAAAGTTTATCATTTATTTTTTGATATTCATTTATAAAAATAAAACAGAAAAGCTATGGCTAAGGAAGAATTCGTACGTACCAAACCACATGTTAACATTGGTACAATCGGTCATGTAGACCACGGTAAGACTACACTGACTGCAGCTATATCAAAGGTGCTGCACGATGAGCTCGGAAGCTCTGAGGAAGTTAAGTCTTTCGATCAGATTGATAATGCTCCTGAAGAGAAAGAGCGTGGTATCACCATTAATACTGCTCATATTGAGTATGAGACTGCAAAACGTCACTATGCTCACGTTGACTGCCCGGGACACGCTGACTATGTGAAGAACATGGTAACTGGTGCTGCTCAGATGGATGGTGCTATTCTGGTTGTTGCCGCTACTGACGGTCCTATGCCTCAGACTCGTGAGCACGTTCTGCTCGCTCGCCAGGTAAACGTACCTCGTTTGGTTGTATTCCTTAACAAGTGCGATATGGTCGACGACGAAGAGATGCTTGAGCTCGTTGAAATGGAAGTTCGTGAAATCCTTGAGCAGTATGGTTATGAGGATGATACTCCTATCATTCGTGGTTCTGCACTTGGTGCTCTGAACGGTGTTCCAAAGTGGGTAGACTCTGTTAAGAAGCTCATGGATACAGTTGATGAGTGGATTCAGGAGCCTGTTCGTGAGGTTGATAAGCCTTTCCTTATGCCTGTTGAGGATGTATTCTCTATTACCGGTCGTGGTACTGTTGCTACCGGTCGTATTGAAACAGGTCGTTGTAAGGTTGGTGACGAAGTTCAGCTCCTTGGTCTTGGTGAAGATAAGAAGTCTGTCATCACTGGTGTTGAGATGTTCCGCAAGACTCTTGCTGAAGGTGAAGCAGGTGATAACGTTGGTCTTCTTCTCCGTGGTATCGACAAGGAAGAGGTTAAGCGTGGTATGGTAGTCGTTCACCCGGGTGCTATCACTCCGCACGATCACTTCAAGGCATCTATCTACGTGCTGAAGAAAGAAGAGGGTGGCCGTCATACTCCGTTCGGTAACCACTACCGTCCTCAGTTCTATCTTCGTACTATGGACTGCACAGGTGAAATCAAACTGCCGGAAGGCGTAGAAATGGTTATGCCTGGTGATAACGTTGAAATCGAGGTTAACCTTATTTACAAGGTTGCTCTTAACGAGGGTCTTCGTTTTGCTATCCGTGAAGGTGGCCGTACAGTAGGTTCTGGTCAGATTACAAAGATTCTTGAGGATCTTCCTGAAGGCTGGCAGAATGAGAAGAAGTAATTTTGACATTACACACTTCAATATAAAGTTGTCTCCGGTTTTTCGGAGCCGGAGACAATATTTACGGGTTTAGCTCAGTTGGTAGAGCACTGGTCTCCAAAACCAGGTGTCGAGAGTTCGAGTCTTTCAACCCGTGCTAAAAAATAAATTTAATGAGAATTTCAAATCTTTGCAAGCGTTTTGGCAATTATTGCAAAGCTTGTTATAATGAGCTTGCTCATGAGACTACATGGCCTACTTGGGCTCAGCTTACACATAGTGCGGCCGTCGTTTTGATGGCCTCTCTTGTTATAGCTTTAGTCGTATTCTTAATGGATTCTTGCTTTAGCTGGTTCATGGGTAAGGTTTATGAATTAGGAATGTAATTACAAAATGGCTGAGAATAGTAATAAGTGGTATGTTTTTAAGGCTGTTAGTGGTAAGGAACTTAAGCTTAAGGAATATATCGAGACAGAGATGACACATAATGACCTTTTAAAGACGCATGTTTCGCAGGTTTTGGTTCCTATGGAGAAACATGCTTCTATTCGTGGAGGAAAGCGTGTTGTCAAGGAGAAGATTGCTCTTCCCGGTTATGTTTTCATACAGGCAGACTTGCAGGGTGATGTTGCATCAACTCTTCGGTTTATGCCTAATTGTCTTGGTGTTCTTGGCGGACTGGATGAACCGACACCGGTTCCGGAGTCAGATATAAACAGAATGTTGGGCAATCAGGAAGAAACAGAGATAGAGGAGAATGCTGATGTGCCGTTTGTAGTAGATGAAGCTGTCAAGGTTACAGACGGTCCTTTCAGTGGTTTTACCGGTGTTATAGAAGAGGTTAACACTGAGAAGCATAAGCTTAAGGTAATGGTGAAGATCTTTGGTCGCAAGACTCCCCTTGAGCTTAACTATTCACAAGTAGATAAAGAAGTTTAATTCGTATATTGTTACGGTACGTTTTAAACATTATATAACTGGAAAGGCTTCCACTTTTGCAGTTTATATTTAAATCAATAATTGTTTAATAAAAATGGCTAAAGAAGTTGCTGGATTAATCAAATTACAGATTAAAGGTGGCGCTGCAAATCCTTCCCCTCCAGTTGGACCTGCACTTGGTTCTAAGGGTATAAATATTATGGGATTCTGCAAGGAATTCAACGCCCGTACCCAGGATAAGGCAGGTAAAGTGTTGCCGGTCGTTATCACTTACTATACTGATAAGTCATTTGATTTCGTTATCAAGACTCCTCCTGCTGCTGTTCAGCTTAAGGAGATCGCGAAAGTAAAGTCAGGTTCAGGTCAGCCTAACCGTAAGAAGGTTGCCTCTGTTACTTGGGATCAGATTAAGACGATTGCCGAGGACAAGATGAAGGACCTTAACTGCTTTACTGTGGAATCAGCTATGAGACTTATTGCCGGTACAGCAAGAAGCATGGGTATAACTGTAAAGGGAGACTTCCCTGAGAAATAATTAAAACTTCAATTTAAAAATGAGTAAACTGACAAAAAATCAAAAATCAGTAGCTGACAAGGTTGAAGCAGGGAAGGCATACACATTGAAGGAAGCATCGCAGTTGGTAAAGGATATCACCACAACCAAGTTTGACGCATCTCTGGATATTGATGTACGTCTTGGTGTAGATCCTCGTAAGGCTAACCAGATGGTACGTGGTGTCGTTGCTTTGCCTAACGGAACCGGTAAGACTGTCCGTGTGCTTGCTCTCTGTACTCCTGATCAGGAAGCAGCAGCTAAAGAGGCTGGTGCTGATTATGTTGGTCTTGACGAATATATTGACAAGATTAAAGGCGGATGGCTCGATGTTGACGTTATTATTACTATGCCTTCCTGCATGGGTAAAGTTGGTCCTTTAGGCCGTTTCCTCGGTCCGCGCGGACTTATGCCTAACCCTAAGAGCGGCACTGTGACTATGGATGTTGCAAAAGCTGTGAAGGAAGTTAAGCAGGGTAAGATTGACTTTAAGGTTGACAAGGCCGGTATTATCCATACTTCTATCGGTAAGGTTAGTATGACTGCTGAGCAGATCTATGGCAATGCTAAGGAGTTCATCTCTACAGTCATTCGTTTGAAGCCTGCTGCTGCTAAGGGTACATATATCAAGAGTATCTTTATTTCGAGCACTATGAGTAAGGGTATCAAGATTGATCCTAAATCAGTTGAATCACTCTAAAAGTTTTGTAAAATGAAGAAAGAAGTAAAAGATACTATTATCAGTGAACTGGGTAAGAAGCTTGGCGAATATCCTCATTTCTATCTTATTGATGTAACAGGAATGAGCGCTGATGCTACCAGCCAGCTCCGCAGAAAATGCTTCAAGAGCGAAATCAAAATGATAGTAGTGAAGAACAAGCTTCTTCACAAGGCTTTTGAAGCTTCTGATATTGATTACGAGCCCCTCTATGGAAGCTTGAAAGGTAATACTGCTGTTCTTTTCACAGACACAGCAAACAAGCCTGCAAAGCTTTTGAAAGATTACAAGAAAGAGGGTATCCCTGCACTTAAAGCTGCTTATGCTGAAGAGGGATTCTATGTTGGCGCTGACAAACTTGATGAGCTTGCTGCTTTGAAGAGCAAGAGCGAGGTTATCGCAGAGATTGTTTCTCTGTTGCAGTCACCGGCAAAGAACGTTGTTTCTGCTTTGCAGTCAGGTGCAAACACTATTCATGGTGTGCTTAAGACATTAGGCGACCGTCCGGAATAATTCTTCGGAAATAGATTTCGGAAAAAATATAATGTCATTACATTTTTTAAGTATAAATAAATTAAAAGTTAGAATAAAATGGCAGATGTTAAAGCTATAGCAGAAGAATTGGTAAATCTTACTGTTAAGGAAGTTAATGAGTTGGCAACAGTCCTCAAGGACGAGTATGGTATTGAGCCGGCTGCTGCAGCTGTTGCAGTTGCAGCAGGTCCTGCTGCCGGTGGCGCAGCTGCTGCTGAAGAGAAGACTTCTTTTGATGTTGTTCTCACAGAAGTTGGTGCTACAAAGCTTCAGGTCGTAAAGGCTGTTAAAGAGGCTTGTGGTCTTGGTCTGAAGGAAGCTAAGGACCTCGTTGACGGTGCTCCTGCAACCATCAAGGAAGGCGTTGCTAAGGACGAGGCAGAAAACCTGAAGAAGGCTATTGAGGCTGCCGGCGCTAAGGTTGAGCTGAAGTAATCAGCACTGCTTTATTAATGTTAAACAAATGGTTAGAATTTACCAAGTAGGTGAGTTCTAACCATTTTGTGTCTACTTATTTTTTAGTTTCCGTTTTTTATTCTTCTAATGACAAAGGTTGTAAATAACAGAGTTAATTTTGCCAGCGTGCAGAATCCGTATCCTTATCCGGATTTTCTCGATGTGCAATTGAAGTCGTTCAGGGATTTCCTGCAATTGGACACACCGCCTGAGGAACGCGTCAATGACGGCCTCTATAAGGTGTTTTCCGAAAACTTTCCTATCACTGACACCCGCAACAATTTCGTTCTCGAATTCCTCGATTATTTTATAGATCCGCCGCGCTATACTATTGATGAGTGCTTGGAACGCGGCCTGACTTACAGTGTGCCTCTAAAGGCAAAGATGAAACTGTATTGCACGGATCCTACACATGAGGATTTCGGAACATTCATACAGGATGTTTTCCTTGGTACGATTCCTTACATGACTCCTAACGGCACCTTTGTGATAAACGGTGCTGAACGTGTTGTTGTAGCTCAGCTGCACCGTTCGCCGGGTGTGTTCTTCGGCCAGGGCGTTCATGCCAATGGTACTGTTCTTTACAGTGCACGTATTATTCCGTTCAAGGGCAGCTGGATAGAATTTGCTACAGACATTAACAATGTCATGTACGCTTATATTGACAGAAAGAAGAAGTTGCCTGTTACCACCTTGCTTCGTGCCATCGGCTATGAGTCGGACAAGGATATTCTTCAGATATTTGATCTTGCCGAAGAGGTGAAGGTTAACAAGAAGAACATGAAGGCTGTTATTGGCCGAAAGCTTGCCGCACGTGTTCTGAAGAGCTGGAACGAGGACTTTGTTGATGAGGATACCGGCGAAGTGGTTTCTATCGAGCGTAATGAGGTTATCATGGAGCGTGAGACTGAACTCACCGAAGATAATATTGAAGAAATTCTTGACAGCGGCGCATCGACAATCCTTCTTCATAAGGATGAGGAGCAGGCAAATAAATATGCCATTATCTTCAATACACTTGCAAAGGACCCTAGCAACTCTGAGAAAGAAGCTGTCAATTACATCTATCGCCAGCTTAGAAATGCTGATCCGGCTGATGATGCCAGTGCACGTGAGGTCTTCCAGAATCTTTTCTTCTCAGACAAGCGTTATGACCTCGGCGAAGTAGGACGTTATCGTATTAACAAGAAACTCGGTTTGTCCATAGATATGGATACTCGCGTACTTACGAAAGAGGACATTATCGAGATTATAAAATATCTTATTCAGCTTGTTAATTCAAATGCAACCGTTGATGATATAGACCATCTGTCAAACCGTCGTGTACGTACGGTAGGCGAACAGCTTGCAAACCAGTTCTCTATTGGCCTGGCACGTATGAGCCGCACTATCAGAGAGCGCATGAACGTGCGTGACAATGAGGTGTTCACACCGACGGATCTTATCAACGCGAAAACAATTTCAAGTGTCATAAACTCATTCTTCGGTACAAACCCTCTGAGCCAGTTTATGGATCAGACAAACCCATTGGCTGAGGTTACTCACAAGCGTCGTCTTTCAGCCCTTGGCCCTGGCGGTCTGTCACGTGAGCGCGCCGGATTTGAGGTTCGTGACGTACACTATACTCATTATGGCCGTCTTTGTCCTATTGAGTCGCCTGAAGGCCCTAACATCGGTTTGATATCGTCTCTTTGCGTTTATGCAACGATTAATGAACTCGGATTTATAGAAACTCCTTACCGCAAGGTGGAGAACGGGAAAGTTGATCTTGACAACAGTCATGTTGTTTATCTTACTGCTGAGGAAGAGGAAGACAAGCTGGTTGCCCAGGGCAATGCACCGGTAAACGAGGACGGTTCATTCATACGCAAGACTGTTCATTGCCGTCAGGATGCTGATTTCCCGGTTGTAACTCCGGATCAGGTGAATCTTATGGATGTGTCGCCGCAGCAGATTGCTTCTGTCAGCGCATGTCTTATTCCTTTCCTCGAGCATGATGACGGTCACCGTGCACTGATGGGATGTAACATGATGCGCCAGGCCGTGCCACTTCTGCACAATGACGCACCTATCGTAGGTACCGGTCTTGAAAAGCAGGTGTGTGAGGACAGCCGTACGATGATTACTGCCGAGGGCGACGGTGTCATTGACTATGTTGACGCAACTACAATACGTATACTTTATGATCGTACTGAGGAAGATGAGTTCGTCAGCTTCGAGCCGGCCTTGAAGGAGTACCGTATTCCTAAGTTCCGCCGCACCAACCAGAATATGACCATAGACTTGCGTCCTATTTGCAATAAGGGACAGAGAGTTAAAAAAGGTGATATACTGACAGAGGGTTATGCAACAGAAAATGGCGAGCTTGCCCTCGGACGCAATCTGCTGGTTGCTTATATTCCATGGAAGGGTTACAACTATGAGGATGCTGTCGTAATATCAGAACGTATGGTGCGTGAGGATATTCTGACTTCTGTTCATGTAGATGAATATTCTCTTGACGTGCGTGAGACAAAACGCGGTGTTGAAGAGTTTACGTCAGACATTCCAAACGTATCTGAGGAGGCCACAAAGGATCTTGACGATAACGGTATTATCCGTGTCGGCGCACGCGTAGAGCCGGGTGACATCCTTATTGGTAAGATTTCTCCTAAGGGTGAGAGCGATCCGTCACCGGAAGAGAAACTGCTGCGTGCCATCTTCGGCGACAAGGCCGGCGATGTGAAGGATTCTTCTTTGAAAGCCAATCCTTCGCTCAGCGGTGTTGTTATAGACAAGAAACTGTTCTCACGTGCAATAAAGACACGCGAGTCGAAGAAGCAGGATAAGATTACTCTTCAGAATATCGATGATGAGTATGAGGCAAAAGGCAATGACCTTAAGGATATCCTCGTTGACAAACTGATGACGCTTACCGAGGGTAAGGTCAGCCAAGGCGTTAAAGACTATACTGGAGTAGAGGTTATCACAAAGGGAAGCAAATTTACCGTTCCAACGCTTAAGAACCTCGAATATGATGGCATCCAGAGCAACGGCTGGACAGACGATGAGCACACTAACGGGCTTATCTCCCGTCTGATTATGAACTTCATCAGAAAGTACAAGCAGATGGATGCAGAGATGAAGCGTCGTAAGTTTGCAATCTCTATAGGTGATGAGCTGCCTTCAGGCATTCTGCAGATGGCAAAGGTTTATATTGCCAAGAAGCGTAAGATACAGGTAGGTGATAAGCTCGCAGGCCGTCACGGTAATAAGGGTATTGTCTCTAAGATTGTACGTGTTGAGGATATGCCGTTCCTTGCTGACGGACGTCCGGTAGATTTGGTTCTGAACCCTATGGGTGTGCCGTCACGTATGAACCTTGGACAGATATTCGAGGCTATTCTTGGTGCTGCCGGCGCTAAGCTGGGTATTAAGTTCGCAACACCTATTTTCGACGGTGCAAAACTTGATGACCTCAAGGAGTGGACGGACAAGGCCGGTCTGCCGAATCTTTGTTCGACAACCATCTATGATGGTGAGACTGGAGAGCCGTTCGACCAGAAGGCTACCGTAGGTATGACTTACTTCCTGAAACTCGGACACATGGTAGAGGACAAGATGCATGCCCGTTCTATCGGCCCGTACAGTCTTATCACGCAGCAGCCTCTGGGCGGTAAGGCACAGTTCGGAGGTCAGCGCTTCGGAGAAATGGAGGTATGGGCACTTGAAGGCTTTGGCGCTGCACACGTGCTTCAGGAAGTGCTCACCATAAAGAGTGATGATGTGACAGGACGAAGCAAGGCCTATGAGGCTATTGTCAAGGGAGATCCAATGCCGACACCTGGCATACCAGAGTCTCTTAATGTGCTGCTTCACGAGCTCAGAGGTCTTGGACTGAGCATTAAACTCGAATAAGATAACCCCAAACAAACGAAAATATGGCTTTTAAAAAAGATAAGAAGGCAAAGACTAATTTTACAAAGATTTCCATAGGTCTTGCCTCTCCTGAGGAGATACTTGAAAATTCTTACGGCGAGGTTACCAAACCGGAAACTATAAACTATCGTACATACAAGCCGGAACGTGACGGACTGTTCTGTGAACGCATCTTCGGTCCGACAAAAGACTATGAGTGCGCCTGCGGTAAATATAAGCGTATCAGATATAAGGGTATTGTTTGTGACCGTTGCGGCGTTGAGGTGACGGAGAAGAAAGTGCGTCGTGAGCGTTCAGGACACATCGAACTTGTCGTACCGGTTGCGCATATCTGGTATTTCCGCTCACTGCCTAATAAAATAGGTTATTTGCTCGGACTGCCTACAAAGAAGCTTGATGCAGTTATTTATTACGAAAAGTATATAGTCATTAACCCGGGAAGCCTTGCTGGTGCAAAGGATGCCGAGGGTATGGAACTAAATGGTTCACATAAACTTGACCTGCTTACCGAGGATGAATATATAGATATTATTGACAACAAACTTGATGAGAATAATGACCGTCTTAATGATGATGATCCAAACAAGTTCGTTGCAAAAATGGGTGCAGAAGCTGTTTATGACCTTCTTTGTGAACTGTCGGTAGTTGACGAGAACGGTTTGTCTGGACTTGACAAGCTGTCTTATGAGCTCCGTGACCATGCAAACAATGACACATCACAGCAGCGTAAGACAGAAGCTTTGAAGAGACTTCAGGTGGTAGAGGCTTTCCGCTCAAGCAAGGATGTGAACCGCCCGGAGTGGATGATAATGAAGATTATTCCGGTTATACCACCGGAACTTCGTCCGCTTGTACCGCTTGACGGCGGCCGGTTTGCTACATCTGATCTTAATGACCTTTACCGTCGTGTGATTATTCGTAACAACCGTCTGAAGAGACTCGTTGAGATAAAGGCTCCTGAGGTTATTCTCCGTAATGAGAAACGTATGCTTCAGGAAGCTGTTGACTCTTTGTTCGACAATTCACGTAAGTCGTCAGCTGTAAAGAGTGAGAGCAACCGTCCGCTGAAGTCACTCAGCGATTCTCTGAAGGGCAAGCAGGGACGTTTCCGTCAGAACTTGCTTGGTAAGCGTGTTGACTATTCTGCCCGTTCCGTTATTGTCGTTGGTCCGGAGCTGAAGATGGGCGAGTGCGGTCTGCCTAAGCTCATGGCTGCCGAGCTGTATAAGCCGTTTATCATACGTAAGCTTATCGAGCGTGGTATAGTGAAGACTGTCAAGAGTGCAAAGAGAATCGTAGATCGTCGTGAGCCTGTCATCTGGGATATCCTTGAAAATGTAATGAAAGGTCATCCTGTTCTCCTGAACCGTGCACCTACACTTCACCGACTTGGCATACAGGCATTCCAGCCTAAGATGATAGAAGGTAAGGCCATTCAGCTTCATCCGCTGGCATGTACGGCATTCAATGCTGACTTTGACGGTGACCAGATGGCTGTTCATCTTCCGCTTAGCAATGAGGCCGTTCTTGAGGCTCAGATCCTGATGCTTGAGAGCCATAACATTCTGAACCCGGCCAATGGCGCTCCTATTACCGTGCCTTCGCAGGATATGGTACTTGGTCTGTATTATATCACCAAGATCCGTCCGGGAGCAAAGGGCGAAGGCTTGTGTTTCTATGGTCCGGAAGAGGCTATTATTGCCGCAAACGAAAAGAAATGCGACTTGCATGCAAAAGTGAAGGTTATCGTAAATGACCTCGTTGACGGACAGTTTGAAAAACGTATGGTTGAGACTACCGTCGGACGTGTAATCGTTAACCAGATAATCCCGGATGAGGTGGGCTATTTCAATGATGTTATATCAAAGAAAACTCTGCGCGGTATTATCGCTGATGTTATCAAGGCTGTTGGTATGGCACGTGCCTGCGAATTCCTTGACGGTATAAAAAATCTTGGTTATCGTATGTCTTATGTGGCAGGTCTTTCGTTTAACCTTGACGATATTATTGTGCCGGATGAAAAGAAGGATATCGTACAGAAAGGCCAGGATGCTGTTGATGAAATCACCAGTAACTATGATATGGGCTTTATCACAGACAAGGAGCGTTACAATCAGGTTATTGATGCATGGACACACGTTAACAGCAATTTGAAAACAGCAGTCATGAAGCACATGACAGAGGCCGACCAGGGATTCAACGCTGTTTATATGATGCTTGATTCCGGTGCTCGTGGTTCTGCTGACCAGATTGCACAGCTGGCCGGTATGCGCGGATTGATGGCCAAGCCTCAGAAAGCCGGTGCCGAGGGTGCTCAGATTATTGAAAACCCTATCATATCCAACTTTAAGGAGGGTATGTCGGTGCAGGAGTACTTTATCGCCTCTCACGGCGCACGTAAGGGTCTTGCTGACACTGCCATGAAGACTGCCGATGCCGGATACCTTACCCGTCGACTGGTTGACGTCAGCCATGACGTTATCATAACAGAAGAGGACTGTGGTACGCTTCGCGGACTTGAGTGCAGAGCACTGAAAAATGGTGACCAGGTTATCTCGTCGCTTTATGAACGTATCTTGGGACGTGTCTCTGTGCATGATGTTGTTGACCCTACAACAGGCAATATTATTGTTCATGCCGGTGATGAGATTACAGAGGATAAGGCTCAGGCTATCGAGGACAGCCCTATTGAGATGGTGGAGATCCGTTCTGTGCTTACATGTGAAAGCCGTCATGGAGTATGTGCTAAGTGCTATGGCCGTAACCTTGCCACTGCACGCATGGTTCAGCTTGGTGAGGCTGTCGGCGTGATTGCCGCTCAGGCCATTGGTGAGCCGGGTACACAGCTTACTCTGCGTACATTCCATGCTGGTGGTGTGGCCGGTAATGCTGCCGCAAATGCTTCCATTGTCGCAAAGAACGACGCAAAGCTTGAGTTCGATGAGCTTCGTACTGTTCCGTTTGTTGAAGAAAATGAAGATGGAAAGGATGTTGAATGCCGTATGGTTGTCAGCCGTCTTGCAGAAGTTCATTTTGTTGATCCGAACACGAACATTGTTCTCAGTAACCTGCAGGTGCCTTACGGTTCATCTCTTTACTTCAAAGACGGTGATGCTGTTAAGAAGGGCGATGTGATATGCCGTTGGGACCCGTTCAATGCCGTGATTGTAAGTGAGTATGGTGGTACGCTGAAGTTTAACGGCGTCATAGAAGGCCAGACTTACCGTGCTGAAACGGATGAAACAACCGGTCTGACAGAGAAGATTATTACTGAGTCTAAGAACAAGGCTCTTGTTCCTACCTGTGATGTTATTGGCAGCGACGGTGTTATTCTTGGTACTTACAGTTTCCCTGTGGGCGGTCATGTTGTTGTTGAGGACGGTCAAACAATTAATACCGGTGAGACTCTTGTAAAGATTCCGCGTGCTGTTGGTGGTGCCGGTGATATTACCGGTGGTCTGCCTCGTGTTACGGAACTCTTTGAGGCACGTAACCCGTCTAATCCGGCTGTCGTCAGTGAAATTGACGGTGAGGTTACGATGGGCAATGTGAAACGTGGTAACCGCGAAGTTATAATCACTTCAAAGACAGGCGACCAGAAGAAATATCTTGTGCCGCTCTCGAAGCAGATTCTTGTACAGGAACATGATGCTGTACGTGCCGGCAATGCACTCTCTGACGGTGTAATTACTCCGGGGGACATTCTGGCCATTCAAGGTCCTACTGCTGTGCAGGAGTACATTGTTAATGAAGTGCAGGATGTCTATCGTCTGCAAGGTGTTAAGATTAATGACAAGCATTTTGAGATAATTGTCCGCCAGATGATGCGCAAGGTTCGTATTGACGATCCGGGCGATACTTCATTCCTTGAACAGGAACTCGTTGACAAGTTTGATTTTGCTGATGAAAATGACCGTATATGGGGTAAGAAAGTTGTTACCGATGCCGGTGACTCAACAACACTTAAGCCAGGTCAGATAATTTCTATGCGCAAGCTTCGTGATGAAAATTCATCTCTTAAGCGCCGTGATTTGAAGACCGTGCAGGTGCGTGATGCCATCCCGGCAACATCAACACAGATTCTTCAGGGAATCACTCGTGCAGCATTGGGCACCAAGAGCTTCATGAGTGCGGCATCATTCCAGGAAACTACCAAGGTGCTTTGTGAAGCAGCTATACGTGGTAAGGTTGACTACCTTGAGGGTATGAAGGAAAATGTTATTTGTGGTCACCTTATTCCTGCAGGAACAGGCTTGAGGCAATGGCAGAAGCTTATTGTCGGCTCTAAGGAAGATTATGAGCGTATAGAAGCGAACAAGCGAAATGTAATTGACTATGCTGACAACAACAAAGTCGTTTCTGATTAATATTAATTAATTCATTCTGATATAAAAAAGCCATGGCAGTGAAAACTTTCTGCCATGACTTTTTTTTATGTTTCTCTTTTATGAACATTTTGTATGATTTGTCGTGTGGTTATGTTGTGTTGAAGTTTATAAATCGTGAATTCCGATTTAAATTTTTTTTGCTGCACACGCAAAATGCACTTCTATGTTGAACTTGCCGTTGGGTATGCAGGATATTTGAAATTCGTAACCATTCAATTTAGGCCGTCCTGTAATCAAACAAAAAATCCCGAGATTATTCCCGGGATTTTTTGTAGTACGCTCGGCATGAGCATTGTCTAACGGGTGGAAGTCCCGAGCAAGCCCTAA
>OMUH01000033.1 GCA_900314195.1 uncultured Prevotella sp. | reverse complement strand
GCCTGAAGGGTAACTACCAGTGGCCGGTTGTCGAGGCATTCGAGGCCACCATCAACGACGAGGGTGTTGCCCTTGGTGACTCCGAGATCCCATTGAGCAAGCTCATCGCCCGTCCCGAGCGAATTGGCATCGCCGTGCCCATCACCCGTGAGACCATCACCGAGACCGACGGTCTTATCCAGACTGTAGCTACAGAATACATTCCGAAGGCCGTGGCCGCTCTCATCAACAAGGTGGAGTTCTCCACTACGAAGTTGAAGAAGTACGCGAACGGCAAGGTGACCTCTAACGATGCCACCAACCTTGTAGGCCCGTTTGTAGGTAAGACCGCCACGACCTACACCGGCGACGCTCCTTCGCTGAAGGACATCCTCGCCCTGAAGAGCGCCGTGCTGTCCAAGAACATCATGCCCGAGGGTCTCGCCTACGTGATGACCGAGACGACCAAGGGTCTGCTCGAGGCAACACCGAAATGGCAGGGCAGCAACCAGGCCATCGTCGACGAGAACGGTAAGATCAACGGCGTGCCCGTGTTCACTACGAGCTACGCTCAGGAGGGCGCCGTGTACTTCGGTGCGTTCAAGTATGCGCCAATGGGTCTGTTCGGCGACATGAACATCATCGTCGATCCTTACTCCCTGGCACGCAAGAACGCTATCGACTTCGTTCTCAACGTAGATTTCGCCATCACCGTTCTTCGTCAGGAGGCATTCGCTATCCTCACCAAGAAGGTCGGCGCTTAAACGTATAACATCAAGAGATAAAGGTTATGAGCAACGTCAGCACTGAATATTTGAAACAGCACACCCGTTTTGATGAAGGCATCGACGACGAAACCTATCTCCGACAGGTGGGCGACAACGCCGAGGCATTCGTGAGCCGTGCTTGCCAGTGGAGAGACCAGGCAGCCTTCCAAGCAGCCGTCAGCGATGGCGGAGAGCTTCATAACCTTTATCTTCAAGCAGTATGTATGCTGACGGACTACTGGATCACTACGACCCGCAGTGCCGGTACGATGCAGCAGATTCATGTAGCACCCATGGGCGTGACCGCACTCATCGCACAGATGCGTGAGCTCGTCCATACTAACGGCTGAATGATATGATCGTGACAAGTCAGATGGACAGCATTATCAAGGTACAGAACGCCGTGAGAACGGCAGACACGTACGGAGAGATGCGCGAGACATGGGAGGACACCATACCCCGTATGCACGCCCATGTGACGTACAAGAGTCAGAGTGTGAACACCGGCGACGGCGACACTGCCCCATCGGGCGAGTGCACATTCGTGGTTCGCTATACTGACAAGATCAAGGTCGGAAGTCGGATTGTATGGGAAGACCGCACGTATCTCGTGAAGAAAGACCCACGGAGGTATAAGACCCGCGGCTATGTGGAAGCGGACGCACAGCTCATAAACATGTAAGCAGAGATGGACGGTATCAAGATAAAGAAACGCACGGCTCTGTCAGCCGGTGAAGCAGTGGCAGGATGTCTTAGTAGCGTGTTCGGAAATGCCATCAACGGCGTTTTCCCCGACAAGGCCCGGACGGACATCAAACTGCCCTACATCATCTACCAGGTAGACGGAGACATGGAGACGAACGACAAGAGCCGTTCGTCGTTCCTCGACTCCTGCACCGTGACCCTTCACTGCTTCGCCACCCATTACGGGGACGCTGTGGACATGGCAGAGGTGTGCCGCGCCGCGCTGAGCGGAAGCACGATTACCCACACCTTCGGCGACGGCAGCACAATCAAGATAGACTGCTCGAAGATTACCGGTTTCAGCGGTGACGTGGACACGGACTGCTACGACAGGGTGCTGAGCATCAATTGTCGGGTGTGCTGACATGGAGCATACATAATTAACGATAATAATTAAAGAATACAACTATGGCAGACGGAACAACATCAACAGCCACTGTCAAGAGTGGATATGTAAACGGCAGCGACATGCTGCTTTATATCGGGGAGAAGGCCATCGGTCACTGCACTTCGCACACCACGACCTTCGACACCGAGACCAAGGAACGGGCCGTGAAGCCTGAGGCAAGCAAGAAGCTGTCGGCAGGACTGTGGAAGAGCACGGGCGTCACTGGGCTCTCCATCTCGATTTCCTTTGAGGGTCTTGCTTTCTACAACGAGACGGAGTTCGGTGTGAAGGAGCTCCTTTCAACGTGGAAGGCCGGCAAGCCGGTTAAGGTCAAGTGCATGGAGCGCGAGGCCACGACTCCTTATCTGAGCGGCTCGTTCGTGCTCACCCAGGTAGAGGAAGAAGCCCCCGCGAATGACGACACAACCTTCAAGGGCACGCTCAAGAACGACGGCGAGCCGGACTCTATCGACGAGACAAAGATCACCGAAACGGTAGCATAATTACTCTCTATACTTTTTGTCATATATCCAGGGGCGGAGCGGCATAACACCGCCTCGCCCCTCTTTCTTTTCGGCCTTTGCCGCTGCACAGCAGCGGCCTGCATAAAGAGCAGAGGGGCGGAAAGACAATCATAGACAATAACAATAAACAGATATGAAAACAGTAAAGATCACAATCGAGAACAAGGAATACCCCATGCGTGCCACGATGGGTGCCATGGACATCTTCAAGAAGGAAACGGGCAAGGACCCGTCGGAGATGAATCAGGAGAGCCCCGTGGACATGACGGCCTTCATCTATGGATGCGTGAAGAGTGCTTGCCGCAAGGATAAGGTGGACTTCCCTTACAGCCTCGACGAGTTTATGGACTCTGTGGACGTGGAGACCATCCTCTCCTGGAGCGATGAGCTGAGCCGTCTGACGGACAACGGAGGCGGTGATTCAAAAAAAAAGGCAAAGTAGCGACCTTCTCAGAGCTCTTCGGCTACGGGGTCGGTGTCATGGGCTTGTCGGTGGATGACTTTCTCGGCATGGACACGGACGAGTTTGACGCTGCCTCCAAGGCCTTCGGAGAGCATGAGGATATGCTTGAGCGCGAGCGGTGGGAGCGGATGCGGCTGTTGGGCCTGATGACCGTGCAGCCATGGTCTAAGAAGAAACTGACGGCAGAGAAGCTCCTGCCGCTGCCATGGGATAAGGAAGGTTCGCTGCATAGCAGCGGCGCACAGAACCACACGGAACACGACGGGACACGGCTGAGCAAGGCGGAACACCGTGCACGGGCTGAGGAGATGCGGAAACTGTTGGGAGAAAGATATTAAAGACTGAAAGGCTATGAGCAATACGACATACAACAATCCTTCACAATATAAGGGCAAGGAGTGGAACGAGCTACTCCAGTGCTTCAACAAGCGCGACCTGAAAGCGTCGCTGAAGGGAGCCTACAGAAAAACGGGCAACGAAATTCTCAAAATTGCCCGTCAACGGCTGATGTCGAGCGGCATTGCGCACGCCTCGAAGCTGAAAAAGGGAATACGGCTACGTGTCTATCCGAGAGGCGGCGGCTTCATGATCACCGTGAAGCCTCACGGCAAGCAGGGTTTTCACGTGAACAGGTTCGGACTGGAGAAGCCAGTCCTGATGTGGGCCGAGGAGGGGACGAAAGAACGCATGCTCCGGCTTCTCCCAAGCGACGGCAAGCATGTTATCAAGACGGATAAAGGCTTCCGTACTGTCGGTGCCTTTACGGGAAGAATGCCAGCCTACCATTTCTTGGATGGCGTTTACGAGCAGGGCGTTCAGATTCTCAACAGAGACATTCCCTCAAACCTCGAAAACAGTGTGATGAGAAAGGCCGGCAGGTTAGGGTGGACTTAAAACCACCACCAAGGCCAAAACTCATCGTCTCCTATTTTTGAGGACATATCTAACACTACCCAGCAGAGGCCAGCGATTGCAAAGGCCACAAGAGACTCGATCAAATGCTTCATGATAAAGAGTATTATCATCGAGGCGATGCTTATGAAGAAGAATCCGGCTATAATTTTTCTAAAGGTTTCCATACTCTGTTTGTTTTGGTTTTATCTATTGACAAAAATAAACATTAAAGCGATACAACGATGTCAAAGGACGTAAAGTTTAACATAAATTTATCGGTCAACGGCAAGGATGTCGTTGTACAGTGCAAGCAAAGCGTTCAGGAGCTTGGCAAAGCCTTGGGCACCATTCCAAGCAAGGCTGAGCAGGGACGCCAGACCATCCTCAAATGGGCCGGCATATCCTCGTTGTACAATAACCTCTACAACGGCCTGCAACAGCTTACCGGTGCCATGCAGCCTTTCATTGCCAAGAGCAATGCGGCTACGGAGGCACAGACCAAGCTCACGACGGTTATGCGCCAGCGCATGCACGCCACGGAAGCTGACACGGATGCGGTGAACAAGGCCATCTCTGCCCAGACGAAACTTGGCGTTGTCGGCGGTACGGTCCAACGGAGCGGCCTCCAACAACTGGCTACGTTCGCGAGTCAGCGAAGCACCCTGCTCACCTTGCTGCCAGCCATGAACAACCTCGTTGTCCAGCAGCGTGGCCTCGGCGCTACGGGCGAGGATGCGGTAGGCATTGCCAACCTCATGGGCAAGGCGCTGATGGGCAACGCTACGGCCATGCGACGGGTCGGTATCACCCTGTCTGATTCGCAGGCCGAGATGATCAAGTACGGCAACGAGAGCGAGCGTGCCAAGGCCATTGCGGAAGCCATCACGGACAATGTCGGCAACATGAATGCTGAGATGGCCAATACAGATGCCGGTAAAGCCAAGCAGCTTGCCAACACCTTTGGCGGATTACAGGTAAAGATAGGACGTTTTTTCAGCGAATATCAGTCTTACATTGCGGGTATTGGTCAGATAGGCATGGCGGTAACGGCCATTGGCACGGTGCGCAGTGCTCTTAGTGGCCTTGTTGGCCGCCTTGGTCTTGTCACCATTGCCACGAGCTCTTTCCGTTTCGTTGTCTCCGGCTTGAAGAGTGTCCTTGCCGCTGCCCGCATAGCGGCGGTTGAAATGGCTGTCGCGGAGCAGCTTGAAGGCAAGAGCGCTCTCGCGGCTGCTGTCAGTACTACCGCATTCAAGATGGCCATAAGAGGCTTGATGATTGCAACGGTCATAGGAGCTGTCATCGCGCTCCTCACCATGGGCATCGAAGCACTCGTAAACTGGCTGGACAAATCAAGTGATTCCTCGGAAGAAGCAGCTTCCGGTATGAAGAAGACCGCCACGGCAGCAGAGCAGGCGAAATCGAAGATGGACGACCTCGCAGCCAACGGAGCTGCTCCGCTCATCTCGAAGTATGAGGAACTGAGAAAGAAATGGCAGGCACTGACCGATGACAAGAAACGTCTGAAGTTTATCAGCGACTCAGCCGATGCCTTCCACTCTTTAGGTGTCAGGATAGGTTCTGTCAGCGAGGCGGAGGATTTCCTTGTCAAGAGCACGGACAAGGTAAGGCAGGCTTTGTACGCCCGCGCTGAGGCGGCAGCCGCCGCCCAGGTTGCGCAGGAGGAATACGAAAAAGCCCTTAGAGCAGACCAAACCGCCAAAGGCGAGGAGCGTAAGGCCCGCCAACGTTCTCTCAAAACGGTAGACGGAGCAGACGCAAACACGAGGGTTCGCGTCAAAGGAGCGAAAAACACCATGACTGCCCGCGAATACTCCGAGGGCATCAGGAGTGGAAAGATTAAGGTCACGAGCGCCCGGTCTTATAAAGCCCGGCAGGATGCTGCTCAGCACCGACGCACGGCACAATCTCTTCTTGACTATTCGGAGCAGAAGAGCCGCCAGGCGAGCAGAACGCTCTCAAAGTACTCGAGCGGCAAGCAGTATCGCGCTTCCACGGGTACCGGCAGCCATACAGGGCATACTGGTACTTCTGGGGCTAAAGGTTCTTCTTCTACAGACAAAAAAGCTCTCCAGGGCTCTCTCGACTGGTATGACCAGCAGATGAGTGCTCTCCGCAAAAAGATATACGCCACGAACGATGCAGATGTCGCCGAGGGC
The DNA here is from genome assembly GCA_900314195.1 of uncultured Prevotella sp. Classification (GTDB taxonomy): domain Bacteria; phylum Bacteroidota; class Bacteroidia; order Bacteroidales; family Bacteroidaceae; genus Prevotella. Next base: position 610 of record OMUH01000033.1, on the reverse strand, counting down.
TTGCAGAAACAGTATAAGGAGCTTGAGCAGAAATCGAAAGACCTGAAGGTAAAGATCGGATTAGAGAAGCCCGACAAAGAGGTGAAGAGCTACGTTGAGCAGCTTCAGGACAAGCTCAAGGAGGCTCAGAAGCAGATGGACAACGCCACGACCATCGATGCGAGGGTGGAAGCGTCTGCCAAGGTTGAAGACCTGCAACATCAGATAGATGTCGCTACGAGGGGAGAGGTGACCATCTCGGCTGAGGTCGAGCCGTCGTATATCGTCAAGGGTTCCGAGGCCGACAAGTTGCAGAGCTACCATAACGCGCAGAACAACGGACAGAACGTCCAAGGTCTGCTGGATGCCGGCATCATCGACGAGGCAGAGGCCAAACGGAGGATCGAGAATATCAACAAGCAGCTCAGGAAACTTGGCGTGAAGCCTATCACGATAGAGTTCAAGAAGACAGCGATAGACCAGGCCAAGGAGAGCATCAAGGAGCTCACGCAGAGCTTTGGCGGCAACCAGCTTGGAGCCAATATTCTGCAAGTTGTCAAGGCTTTCAAGGATGTGAGTGCCCACGCTACCCGAGAATTGACCCCCTGGCGCTACTTGAAAACTGACCCCC
>OMUH01000130.1 GCA_900314195.1 uncultured Prevotella sp. | reverse complement strand
TGATTTTTCCTGCGCTTATATCAACTATTCAATTGCTGATATTAATTCTTCCTGCGCAGCTATCGACTTTTCAAGTGCTGAGATAGATTCTCTATATGCGTCTATTAATAAATGTCTATTAAAAAACAATGTGCTGATATAGATTATATTACGCAGAGATTGACTTTTCAAGCACAGACGCTAAAGCACTTCATCAACGGTGAAGTCGAGCTCTCCGGCCGGAACGGCCTTTTCTTTTTGGAAGTCAAAGCATACGCCGATGGTGTATGCTTTTTTCATTTTCGGCAGGAAGCGGTCGTAATATCCCTTTCCGCGTCCGAGACGGTGTCCGGAGTCATCGAAGCTCATCCCCGGCACTATGGCTGTGTCGATGCTGTCATAACCGGTGAACGGCGTGCCTGTAGGCTCAAGAATGCCGAAGGCGCCTTTCCGCATGTCAGCCGTACTGCTGTATTCTCTCAGTTCCATGGTTTCCGGTCCGGTTACTACGGGCAGCACTATCCGCTTGCCTTTTTCTGAAAGTTTTTTTATGAGGCTGTGAGTGTCAGGCTCGTCGGGCAGCGAGCAGTAGAGCATAATGGTGGCGGCTTGAGTTATGCGCGGATGTTGCAGCAGCTTCTTCGTTATAACGGCCGACATGGCTGCAAGCTCTTCGGCTGTCATGGCTTGCTTGCGGCTGCGTATCTCTCTTCTGAGTGCTTTTTTCTTCTCAGAGAGCCGTGTGTCTGTAGTGTTGTCAATATCGTTCATATTCCGTTATTAAAAAAACAGCCGCAAAAAGTCTCTTCGCGGCTGTTTCCATTTTTTTATTTTCTGTATTTCTTATTTATCTTCTCTTGTTACGCACGGTGGCAGCAGGTCTTGGCGGCAGTTTCCTTCCGGCAGGTTTCTTAACCGGTTTCTTCGGAAATGCCGCATTGTTGCGGAACACCTTCAGCGCTGTAGTAATGACAGGGTCGTTGAGGTTCAGATACTGGTTCCAGGCCTCTTCGTCGAGCATGTTGTAGATGACGCGGCTGTAGAGATAGCGTTCCAGCAGTTTGTGCGATTTCTGTATCATCAGATTGCGGCGCTGCAGACCGTGGCTGTTGCCGTAGTCGGCAAACTTCTCAACAATGTTCTGATGCTTCAGGAAACCGAGAAGACTGCCCATGTCGGTATATTTCTTCAGAGCGGGCCGGTTGTTGTCGGTATAAAGGAATGCATACTGCATGATGAGTCCGCTCATAGCCGCCTGTTTGTAATATGATGTCACGTCGAGCGTGTCTTCAGCCACGAAAATGTCAGGTGTTATTCCGCCACCTCCGTAAACCACTCGTCCGAGCGATGTGTGGTAAGCGGGTCCGGTGTGCTTGATGCTGTCTTTTGAGAAGAACTCACCGTGCTGGTAGCGTGTGAGCAGGTCGAGCTGATAGTCATCATCGTCGCCGTGCACGTACGGCTTCTGAATGCATCGTCCTGACGGCGTGTAGTATCGTGCCACGGTCAGTCGTATCATGCTTCCGTCGGGGAAGCTCATCTGCTGCTGCACCAGTCCCTTTCCGAACGAGCGTCGCCCGATAATGGTAGCGCGGTCGTTGTCCTGCATTGCTCCTGCGAAAATCTCAGATGCCGACGCCGACCCCTCGTTGATGAGCACCACGAGCGGCACCTTCTGATAAGCGCCCTTGCCGTCGCTGTAGTAGTTTGTGCGCGGACTCTTGCGGCCCTGTGTGTAGACAATCAGCTTTTTGTTAGGCAGGAACTCGTTGGCCATGCTTACTGCCGACTGCAGATAGCCGCCGGTGTTGTCGCGCAGGTCTATGACCAGATTGCTGAAGCCCTGCGAGGAGAGCTGTGTCAGCGCTACGAGCATCTCAGCGTATGTCGTCTCGCCGAAGCTCTTTATGCGTATGTATCCGGTGTTGCTGTCGAGCATATAGGCTGCGCTGACGCTCTTCTGTGGAATCTCGCCGCGCGTAACGGTGAAGGTCTGAATCTTGTTGCTGCCATATCGCAGAACACCAATCTTCACCTTGGTGTCCTTAGGTCCTTTCAGTCTGTGCATGGCCTCTTCGTTTGTTACCTGTTTGCCCACGAACTTCTTTCCGTCAACGGTTACAATCTTGTCGCCGGCGAGTATGCCGGCGCGCTCAGCAGGTCCGTTCTTGATGACGTTCTGCACGTGTATGGTGTCTTCGCGTATGGTGAACTCGATGCCTACGCCCGAGAAGCTGCCCTTGAGGTCGTCGTTTGCCGTCTGCACATCCTTTGCGCTGATGTAGATAGAGTGCGGGTCCAGTTCGGCCAGTATCTGCGGAATGGCCTTGTCAACGAGCGAGTCGATGTTCACCTCGTCAACATACTGGTCGTCTATGATATGCAGCAGGTTGTTGAGTCTGTTGCTGCCGGAGTTGATAATGTTAAGCCTGTTTCCGCCAAAGTGATTGGAGAAAAAGGAGCCGATGGCGATGCCAATGACCACGCATACGGCCATTATCAGCGGCATGAATCTGTTAGATTTGTTTTTGTCGGTCATAATGTTATGTCCCGCTAAAAAATGTTATGTGAAAAATCATTTGTTGTCATGGTCTTGCTGACCTCCGTCATCAAGGCTGTCAACGCTCATGTATGTCAGCTCGACGCCGGCCTTGCGCAGCAGCTCCAGTCCGTCTGTCAGCCGGTATTTCTCGCCGTAGACGACACGCTTGATGCCGGCCTGGATGATGAGCTTCGCGCACTCTATGCACGGCGAAGCCGTGACGTAGAGTGTAGAGCCGTCGCTGTTGTTTGAGCTGCGTGCCAGCTTTGTTATGGCGTTGGCCTCGGCATGAAGAACGTATGGCTTGGTTACGTTGTTCTCGTCCTCGCACACGTTTTCGAATCCGCTTGGCGTGCCGTTATAGCCGTCGGAGATAATCATCTTGTCTTTAACGACGAGCGCGCCAACCTTCCGCCGGCGGCAGTAGCTGTTCTCAGACCAGATGCGTGCCATGCGCAGATAGCGCATGTCGAGTTTTTCCTGTTTTTCCTCAGCAGTCATCTTTCTGTTGCTTTTATTCAGTCTTTTTTTATTCCGTCGCGCTCGAGCAGTGCGTCGATGGTCGGCTCTCCGCCGCGGAACCGTTTGTACAGCGTCATGGGGTGTTCAGTTCCGCCCTTCGACAGTATGCAGTCGCGGAAGCACTGTGCCGTTGTGCGGTCGAAGATGCCGTTTTTCTTGAACACGCTGAAGGCGTCGGCATCGAGCACCTCAGCCCATTTGTAGCTGTAATATCCTGCGGCATATCCTCCGGCCATGATGTGTGAGAACTGCACCGTCATGCACGTGTCTGCCGGTACTTCCGTAACCATTGCCGGCGCCCACGCCTTTTTCTCAAACTCAAGCATGTTGCCCGTGAACGGTTCTTTCATGGTGTAGTAGGCCATGTCGAGCAGTCCGAAGCTCACCTGCCTCAGGCAGTTGTATGCCGTCAGGTAATTGCGGCTTTTCCTTATCCTTGCAATGAGGTCGTCGGGAATAGGCTCGCCGGTCTTGTAGTGGAAGGCGAAGGTGTGAAGGAACTCCTTCTCGTAGCTGAAGTTCTCCATGAACTGCGACGGCATCTCAACGAAGTCCCACCATACGTTTGTGCCCGACAGGCTTTCAAAGCGGGTGTTTGCGAACATGCCGTGCAGGCTGTGCCCGAACTCATGCAGGAAGGTCTGCACCTCGCCGAGCGTCAGCAGCGACGGTTTTTCCGCTGTCGGCTTTGTCAGGTTCATTACCACGCTGACGTGCGGTCTGCTGTTGCGTCCCTTGTGGTCTATCCACTGACCCTTGAACTCCGTCATCCATGCGCCGCCCTGCTTACTCTTGCGCGGATGGAAGTCGGCATAGAACACAGCAAGATACGAACCGTCCTTGTCGAACACCTCGTATGCCTTTACGTCAGGATGGTAAACCGGTATGTCTTTGTTCTCCTTGAACGTTATGCCGTAGAGCCGGTTTGCGAGCGAGAACACGCCGTCTATCACCTTGTCGAGATCGAAGTATGGGCGCAGCATCTCAGCGTCGAGGTTGTATTTCTCCATCTGCACCTTGTGGCTGTAGAAGCTGAAGTCCCACGGCTCGAGCTTGAAGTCCGGGCCTTCTATGCGGCGTGCTGTTTCTTCAATCTCAGCCACCTCCTTCTGTGCAGCCGGTTTGTAAGCCGTTATGAGGTCGTTGAGCAGCTTGTAGACGTTCTTCACGTTTGACGCCATGCGGTGCTCAATCACGTAGTCGGCGAAGGTGTCATAGCCGAGCAGCTGTGCCAGCTCGCGCCTCAGGTTTATGAGCTGCTTGCAAATGTCGATGTTGTTCTCGCTGTTGTCATGCGTGCAGATGGTGTTGCGAGCCATATACATTTTCTTGCGCAGTTCTCTCTGCGTGGAATATGTCATGAACGGCGAGTAGCTGGGGTAGTCGAGCGTGAACATCCATCCGTCTTTTCCGTGTTCCTTTGCAGTCTGTCGTGCCTGCTCGCGTGCCGTCTCAGGCAGTCCGTCGAGCTGCTGCTCGTCGGTGATGTGCAGCGTGAATGCCTTGGTGTCTTTCAGCAGGTTCTGTGAGAACTGCAGGGCCAGCATGCTGGTCTGCTCTGTCAGCTTGCGGAGCTTTTCCTTGTCGTCGTCGCTGAGCAGTGCGCCGCTTCTGACGAAACCGTCATATTCGTTGTTGAGCAGCATCTGCTCTTCCGGCGTCAGTTTGCGGTCGGGGTGGTCGTGCACATATTTCACGCGTTCGAAGAGCTTCTTGTTCAGCATGACGTCGTTGCTGTGGCGCGTCAGCACGGGGCTCAGTTTCTGTGCCAGGGCGTCCATCTCGTCGTTTGTGTTGGCACTCATCATGCAGCTGAACACATTGCTGACCTTGTCGAGCAGACTGTAATAATCATCGCCTTTCTCTGTGTCAACGCGTGCTATGGTGTTGTCGAATGTCGGCGTTGCGGGGTCGTTGACGATCTTGTCTATCTCCTCATCGTCACGGCGTATGCCCTCAAGGAAAGCCTCCTCATAGTCTGACAGTATTATCTTGTCGAACGGAACCGTTTCATGCGGTGTTCCGTATGGATGCAAAAACGGGTTTATGTGATTTTTTGTCTGTGAGATTTCCTTCTCTGCTTTCTCTTCTTTGTTATTGCTCATTTCTTTTCGGATTCTTTTTGGCTGTATTTTGTCAGTACAGTTTTGTGTTTCAGTTATTCTTTTTGTTCAAACTAACTTGCGAATGTTTTTTATTACAACAGACATTCTGCTGCAAAGTTATTAAAAACTTTGCAGCAGAATGTCTGTATTATTGTGTATTTGCGTTTTTTCCCGACTAATTTTTGTTTTTTTATACCTTCTTTTTTTTCAGTTGTCAGCAGTTCAGCTTTTTTTCAGAATAACTTGTCCATGGCGGGAAAAACGACGCAGTGTCTTTCCCCACGTGCATAGTCCCGGCCATATAATCCGGTTCTAAAGCTGTGGCAGAACAGCTTTGTTGTTTTTACAGTTCGGCAGCAGTCTTCTCAAGAGAGATCATTTCTATGCGTCCGCGTCCTGTCGTGACGAAGCCTTTCTCCTGCATTCTCCGGAGTGCCGCCGCTATTTTGCGTGGCTCGCAGTTAAGCTCTTCAGCAAACCGCACTCGCTTGATGAACAGAATTTTATGTCCGGCGTGATATGTGGAGTGTGTCTCGAAAAAGCGCAGTATGCGGCCTTCTGTCGTTGCCGGCGGAGTCTTCCAGTTCCACCGTGTGCTCTTCTGGCTCTTTGTGGCTATTATGTTCAGAATGTTTATTCTGAATATTGAATACTGATTATAAAGCCGTATTATCTCAGCCTTGCCTATAGTAAGGCAGGTGCATTCCGTTGCGGTAGTAACAGTCGACATGTTTTGCTGTGTCAGTCCGAAGATGCGGTCCGTGCCTATTACGGCCGGTGCTTTTAGATATTCCTTAAAGGTGTAGGCGCGGTCGTCGGCCGGCGTTGACAGCTCTATTGTTCCAGTCAGAATGAATGTAAGGCTGCTGCACGGTGTGCCCTCTCTGACTATTTCCTGCCTGCTTGCCTTTCTTGTAAATATAAGCGTAGTCTGGCTGAGTATGTCTTTCAAATCATCGCGCGACATTCCCTGAAACAACGGAAGAGACATTATGCTGTCGAAAGAGTCTGCCGTGTCAGGCATTTTCTTGATTATCATGCTGTTGTTTGTCATTGTCGCGTTATTTAAAAGTACGGATGTTTGTTACACCTGTTTAGCCTCTCATTAATTTTGCAAAGTTTAAAAACTACATCAGAAAAAGTAACTATTCAGCGATTCTTATATTTGTACTTGTTTCATCTTTTAAAAGAATCGCTCCTCGTGTTGACCCACGTGCAGGTAAATTTGTTATTTTATTAAAACGCAAAAAATAACTTCCGTATGTTTTTAGGCTGCGTGACGGCCACAAGGACCGCACCCTGCAAGTGGACACATCTCTTGCTGAAAACATGTGAAAGCTTTTTTTTAAACATTGCTTACATATTGTCTTAATTCTGATTGCTGAGGATTTTTTCGCGCATTTTTTTCGAGAACCATACCTGGTTTTTCCCTTTTTCGTCGCTGTAAATGAAATAAACCATCAGCTCGGGGTGTTTCTTAAGGATTTTCTGTGCTCCGCTCAGTCCGGTCACCATAAAGCTGGTAGCGAAGGCGTCGGCAGTGGCACAGTCATGCGCAAGCACTGTTGATGACAGAATGTTGTGCTGCACTGGGCGCCCGGTGTGCGGGTCTATGGTGTGAGCATATTTTTTTCCGCCGTTGTAATAGAAGTTGCGGTAGTTGCCGCTGGTGGCCATGGCTATGTCGGTAACGTTGAGCACGGTCTGCAGCTCCTCGTTCTCAGCCAGCGAGTCGTCGGTAGGCTTTGTCACACCGATTTTCCACGGTACTCTTTTTTCGCTGACACCGCTGGCCACTATCTCACCGCCAATCTCAATCATGAAATTGTGTATGCCCTTCTTTCTCAGGAAGCGTGCCACCACGTCGCTGCCGTAGCCCTTGGCAATGGCCGAACAGTCGAGCATCATTCTCGGGTCACTTTTTTCTATGTATCTCTTGCCGTTGTGCGTGTCATATCTGATGCGCTGGTAGCCGATAAACTGCCTGAGGCTGTCCACCTGTTTTGCCGACGGCATTTTTTTCGACTTGAAGCCGAAGCCCCACGCATTGACGAGCGGCGCAATGGTAATGTCGAAGGCACCGCCGGTGGTCTTGCTTATCTTCATGGCCTTTACGAACACGTCGGCGAACATGCTGTCGTCGTCGAGGCTGATGCTTGTTCCATTGTTGAACCGTGAGATGGTTGATTTGCTGTTGAACATAGACAGGCTGTTGTCCACCTTTTTAAGCTCGGCTTCTATGCTGTCTTTCAGGTTCTCCTTGCTCTGATACGTGACGTGGTAGACCGTGCCGAAAACAAATCCCTGGTCGTGCTGGTATGGTGTCTCGATGTTGTGCGAGATTAACAGTGCCCCTACTACCACAATGACGATAACCGGCAGTTGCCAGTATAGCTTCTTGTTCTTGCTCATATAGCTGTTGCTTATGTTCTTTTATATATGTATTCAGGATATGCCCGTGACCCATGACACATGCTGTGATGACATGCCAAGCCTGTGCAAAGAAAGGCCGTGCAGCCGTCTACAGCTCAATGATGACGTTGAACGTTCCACCTATGCGGCTGGTGCCGTTGCGCCCGTAGCCAGGCACATACCATGCCTTTCCGACGCCGCCGTTCTTGTTTGCCAGCCGTCCGCGGTAGCGCACGCTCCATCCGAGCCTGAGCGGGCCGGCTATCTTCACGTCTATGCCTCCGCCGGCCTCATACCAGTGGCAGTTGCCGCTGACATTACTTGCCGACAGCTCCTCTGACGAATGCCATACGGGGTCGGTAATCCGCGGGTTGTCGATGTCGTATTTGAAAGATGTGAAGGCATATCGTGCACCTATATATATACGGTATATGTCGTGCTTGTTCTTCATGATGTTGAAGTCGCAGCCGATGCGCCCGTACGGTGCCGAGGTCTTGTATCTGTTGCCGGTGGTCTCGTCTTTGGTGTCGCAGGTGCCGTAGCCGAGCTCTACGACCGGAAACCATCGGTCTTTGAGGTTCACTCTCAGCTGTGCCTCATACTGCCCGTAGTCGCTGAAGGCTATCTGCCCGAGCCCGACAACATCTACTGCCACGGCGACAGACCGGAACAGCGGCGTGGAATCATTCTTCAGCGACGCGGCATCGTCCTTCCCCGTTCGTGCGGCCGTGCAGAGCGGCAGCAGCAGAAGGCTAATAATGAGGCCTGAAATATATGAGGAAGTGCGTCTTCGAGTTGTCATAATCCACTTTGTTGTTAATTATTCTTACGGAGTCGACGGCGTTGTGCGTGCAGGTGACGGCTGTCAGCGTGTGGAAATAATTTGCCGAGCAGTCAACGGATTCGAAGTGCGGCTCATTGGTCTTTTCTATTTCCAGCGTATCGGTGTAATGCTGCCCTGCGGTGTCGCGCAGCTCGATATAGAAAATGTCTGTGCCTGCATGATAGCTCACGGGCAGCGAGAAGCTGTCTGTGGGTGCCTGCATGTTTATGAGCACTGTATCGCTGCCGTCGTCAGAGCGGTTCGTCGATATGGTCATTGTGTCGGCAAGATGCGTGACGGTGCCTGCAAGCCGGTAGCGGGCATACACCCTGTTGTTGAGCGGGCAGTCTATGCTTGAGCATGCCGCCAGCAACGTGGCTGCCGCAGCTGTTGTGAGCGCTGTGCGCGCGAATGAGTTTTTCATTTACAGCTTGTCGTCGATTCTTATCTCTTGTTCGATCTTATAGTCGTTGCGGTTTGGCGACTGGCGTGCCAGCAGGTCGCCGATGAAGCCGGCAAGAAAAAACTGACTGCCGAGCAGAATGGCCGCCAGGGCTATGAAAAATGACGCATGGTTGGACAGCAGGTCGCCGTAGTCGCCGCGGTACAAGGCCATGGCCTTGTCGCCGATGAGCCAGCATAGGGCTATGAAGCCGATGAAGAACACAATGCTGCCTATGAAGCCGAACACGTGCATCGGCTTCTTGCCGAAGTTGGTCAGAAACCACAGCGTGATGAGGTCAAGATAGCCGTTGAAGAATCTGTTTATTCCGAACTTTGACTTGCCGTATTTGCGGGCCTGGTGGTGCACCACCTTCTCGCCAATCTTTGTGAATCCGGCGTTCTTGGCAAGATAGGGTATGTATCTGTGCATCTCGCCGTACACCTCAATGTTCTTTACAACGGCCTTTTTGTATGCCTTCAGTCCGCAGTTGAAGTCGTGAAGGTTGTGAATGCCGCTTATGCGCCGTGCCGTGGCGTTGAAGAGCTTCGTCGGTATGGTCTTCGACAGCGGGTCGTAGCGCTTCTGCTTGTAGCCAGACACAAGGTCGTAGCCGTCGTCGGTAATCATCTTGTAAAGGCCCGGTATCTCGTCGGGCGAGTCCTGAAGGTCGGCGTCCATCGTTATTACCACGTCGCCCTGGGCGGCCTTGAAACCGCAGTATAGGGCAGGACTCTTACCGTAGTTGCGGCGGAACTTGATGCCCTTGACGCATTCGTTTTCCTTGCTCATCTGTTCGATGATGTTCCAGCTCTCGTCGGTAGAACCGTCGTTGACGAATATTATCTCGTAAGTGAAGTTGTTGGCTTCCATTACCTTCTTAATCCAGCTGTGCAGCTCGGGCAGCGACTCTGCCTCGTTGAACAGCGGTACTATTACAGATATGTCCATTTATTTGGTTGTTTGTTATTTCAATAAAGTGATATGCCGGCGTTCCGGTCTCGTCTGCCGGCTGTTGCCTGTCAGACTGTCTTGGCACCAGTGTTGTTTCTCTGTTTCAGCAGCGCTGTGGGTATGGATATGAACAGGCCGATAATCAATATGTTAGATATGGTGCCGAACGCGAAGTCGACGGGCCTGTAGTGGCTGTATATGGAGAGAATGTCGTCGGATGTCATGCTGAGACTCTTCAGCACCGGCTGCATGGACGGGTCGGTATATATCCTTTCGAGAGTGGAGTATACGTATCCGTGGTCGAGCAGGGAGAAATAAATGAAAACTGCTGCCGCAAGGATTATCGAGGCATAGAAATATTCGAGCATGGAGTATGCCAGAGCCCGCTTGAAGGTTATGGTTCCGTTGAGGGCGTTGTCGCGGAATTTACCGAGCCTCTTGGCTGCATAGAAAGGACTTGCGAAGGTTATTATCAGTCCTATCAGCTCACTTGAGCTGCTTGTGAATCCTTTTATCAGAAAATAAAAGCTGCATATCCACAGAAGACCGATCAGCAGTCCGTCTATACGGGCGAAAGCTGTCATCTGTCTGAACTCATTGTGTGTCACGTTATTAAAAGTATTAAAAGTGTTAATAATTATTCTACTTTTTACATACTTCCTGCAACCGTTTGAAACGGATTGCGGTATCGTATCGGACATAACGAGTGCCCGCTACCGACTATCCGAGAAAACTCAGAATCGCCGACTACTTTTCAGCATGTTTTGTTGGCAAGATATTTCGCAACGTGTAGGGGCCGCGCCCCGTGCCGGCCCACAAAAA